>JBDNGG010000190.1:0-4115 GCA_041689405.1 Terrimicrobiaceae bacterium
AGCACACGCCGTTGTGCCGGTAGAGAATTCTCTGGGTGGAACGATTTACGACGCCGTGGATCTCCTGATTGCACAAGCAGGACGGGTGTTTGTCGTCGAAGAAATTGCGTTGCACGTGCGAATCGGTCTTTTGGGGCGAATCCGCAAGCCGATCCGCCGCATCTACTCGCACTTTGTGCAACTGCACACCCATCGCGAATGGATTGCCGCCCACCTTCCCGAAGCGGAGGTTATCCCCGTGGCAAGCACCGCGCTCGCCGCGGATTCAGCCGCAGCGGATATCGAAGCAGCCGCATTGGCAGCGCCCGGAGCGGCCGCTCCGCGTGGTCTGGATATCCTCCGTTGTCCTGTGATTCCAAACCTCGGAAACATCACGCATTTTTTTGTTCTGAGGCGTCTGGAGAAGACGCCAATAAATCCTGAGACGGCACGCTCTGCCGTCGCGGTGTCTTTTGGCAATGCAAGTGGGAGTCTCCATCGGTTCTTAGGCCCGTTTGCCCGAAGCGATGTCAATATTAACCGCATCATTTCCCGTCCACTGCCAGGCCATGCGGACCGCGCGGTGTTTTTCATGGAGATCGATGGAGCTCCCGGCGTGCCGGGATATGATGCCGCGATCCGGCGTGCCAGGGCGACATGTGACAACTTTTTTCCATTTGGCTCCTATCCTTGGAAGCGGGTCATACGATCATAAATCTAATAACAGGCGCTGGCGAAACCTCTGGATCACTGCTCTATTGGATTTGTCGTCAGCCGTAATCGCTCCTCACTTGTGAATTCTCAAGCCATCCCCGCCCCCGCTCCGTCTTCGGAGGCGATCATTCCAATCCTCATCGGGGCGTTTGTTATTCTCGCTGGCATGTTCGCCCTCGGGAGCCTGCTTCCCTATTCCGTCGGCTATGGTGATGTGCGGGTTCCGATTTCGTCCACGTTGGGGGTATTCTGGACAGCCGATGATTGGCAGCATTGTTGGCTCGTGCCGCTGGCGTCAGCATTTATCGTCTGGCAACGGCGGGCGGACCTGATTGCCGCACCCATGCGCGGGCACTGGCTGGGATTTGTGATTATCGCATTTTCCGCGTTCTGTTACTGGGCTGGATATCGAACAGATAATTTTTTTGTTGGCCTCGGATCGATCTGGCTTTTCATCGCCGGCGGAATACTGGCGATGTTCGGCTGGCAATGGGGGAAATTGATGCTTTTTCCTTGGGTTTTCTTGTTTTTCGCGATGCCGCTCGTGTTCCTGGAGGAAATGATCGCGTTTAGGCTGCGGCTATTGATGTCTACTGCCAGTGTCCAATTATTAAATATTTTTGGTTTCGCCGCGATTCAGCAAGGAACCGCGATTCTATCAGCACCTAATTCCCTGCTGGGGACACAACCCGGCGCGGGATTTTCGGTGGATGTCGCAGATCCCTGCAGCGGGATTCGCTCGCTCTTTGCCCTGACCATGGCGACCGCGCTCTATGCATTTTTTATCGTCAAGCCCGTCTGGAAGCAGATTCTTTTGTTTCTCTGCGCCATCCCGCTGGCCATCGCGGGGAATATGGCACGCATCCTCATGCTGACAGTTGGGACCATCGCTTTTGGGCCGGAATTTGCCATCGGCTCGTTGGAAGAGCCAAGCATGTTTCACCTCGGGGCAGGATTTCTGGTCTTCATCGTTGCTTTTGCTGGCATGATCGGTATCGGATCATTGCTCACCATGGACTGGAAAAACACGATTCCCGTCTTACGCGCAGGAATCGGAGACATCCTGACTGCACGCGATACCACCACAACTCCCCCGGTCGTCTCGGGCCCGAGTGGAATCAACCACTCAGATCCAGGCTCTACTGACCGGTATTAGTTGGAATTTAACTGTTCAAACCGGTTCAGCTTGTGGAGTCGACGCAGCAGAGTGTTCAAATTGCGCAAGCGAGCCTGCGGTGCTCGAGGGTTCCGTATCTTGCGGGCCAAGATAACTTGGCTTTGGACGATTCGAGCCGATACATCGACAAAGACGATGCGATCCAGAGGACCCGCTGCCCGTTTCACAAAAACCACCTGCCCAAGCGCATTCAGCGAAAAGTCAACCATCTCTTCGTAGTTTCCACTTGAGAACACGCTGCGATATTCCGAACGGACGGCGGACGACATGAAACGAATCTCAGCGCCTCCCAGCACGGAATCACTCACTGCTGTCGCGACGTCGTCGCCGGCGGCATTCACAGCCGACTACTCCACGGGTCCATGTTACCTAGCTCCAGCAGCACGGTTGGAGACTGTGCAGCGCCCACTGCTCATCGTCGCTGAGGAGGATCGATTGTGCATTGGCTTCAACAAAAAATAATCCGCCATCGGAAGCCGAAAGCCCCTTCACCTCAAAATGTTCCTACCTGGGCGGGTGTTTGAGAGGCACGATTGCACTCGCAAGCGTGGTCACAAAAGGCAGGAAATCATCGACTGGGAAGAAGCGCTGAGCTACCGCCATCCGACCCGCATCTGTGACAAACAAAAGCGCACTTTGAGCAGGATCTAAATTGGTGGCAACGACCGGGTTCCTGCCGGGAAACTTCACGAATTCTGCTTCTGCAGAGTTGATCGTAATGTCAAATTTCCTGATGATAATGCCATATGCATTTATCACCGCAGGAAGTATCTCACCAAAACCTGCCGGCACGGGCCCGACTTTTCTGATACCCTCTTCCTTTACGATCAATTTCAGTTGTTGTGCTGATCGAACACAGCCTCTCGAACGTATCTATGGCATGAGATTCGGGAGATTTCATTTCGAAAAATGACAACTATTCCTGAAAAGGTAAACTTCGATATCCTCGTCGTGGGGGCAGGGCCAGTGGGGGCAGGTGCTGCCTTGCGTGCGGCAGAATCGGGCGCGCGCGTCGGGCTGATTGACCGGGTTCGTACCGGTGGGACCTCTACGAATACAGTCTGCGTGCCTACCCGTGTGCTCGCGGTGGCGGCTCGGCTGCTCCGGGATATTCGCTCGGCAGGGCTCTACGGAATTGAGGTGTCTGATCCGAACCTTATTTGGTCACAGTTGGTGGCCCGAGTGCATGACGTCGTGGAGGAAGTGCATGCGAACAAGCAAACAGCGGCGCAAATCCGCGCGTCCGGCGGGGAGCTTTTTCCGAGGGATCTGCGAAGTTTGTAGGTCCGAACGTCTTGCAACTTGCCGATTCCAAGCGAGAACTCCATGCTGAAAAAGTCATCCTCTGTATTGGCGGGCAGGCGAGGCGACCGACCTTCGATGGGGCGGAGTTTGGCACAGTACCGGAAGAATTCTTCTCACTTAAGCAGATGCCCAAATCCATTGCGATCATCGGCAGTGGATACACCGGGGTGCAAATGTGTTCGGTTATGAATGCCTTTGGTTGGCAAGTCACCCTGCTTGATGTGGCACCGGCCATCGTGCCGAGCACCGATGAGATGGTGAGCACGGTTTTACGTGAGCGATTTGAGGCGCTCGGCGTGGTGGCAGCGGAAAACGCAGTGCTCGGACCAAACTTGGAGCATCAACCGGAGTTGTTGCCGAGTGGCGGTTTCACGGACCCGGATCATGCCGGAGTTGGCCTGACTGAACGCGAGGCGCGAGGTAGAAAACTTAACTTCATTTCTGCCTCCGCGGACTACGCAAGACTTGATCGCGCAATTATCGACGGACGCAAACATGGTTTCGTTAAACTGATTGCAGACCGACGAACGGGAATACGGCTCGGCGCTCACGCTATCGGTGAAAATGCTTTGGAGTTGATCCAGGGTTTGGCGATCTCCATGGCGGCAGGGGTCACATTGCGTGTTCTCGCAACTACTCGCCCCTCGTACCCAACTTACAGCGCGATTGTCGGAGAGCTTGCCCGCCGCATGTGGGCTGAACAGCAACGACCCGCATTGAGCTGTGAAGAATGACTCACACGTACGGATTGCGAACGGATGTGCCAAAAAATGCCTGATTTTCTCTTCGCCACAACGTCCCGTATTGTTTAGAACCGCCCGGTGATCGATCGTTACAGTCTTCCCGAAATGAAGGCGCTGTGGAGTGACCAGCGCAAACTCGAAATTTGGCTCGAAATTGAAATTCTTGCCTGCGAGGCCATGGCCGACCTTGGCCAGAT
>JBDNGG010000191.1:0-4303 GCA_041689405.1 Terrimicrobiaceae bacterium
AGAACTTTGGAGTCTTCCTCCTCGAGTCAATTGCGCATTGCGGGGGCTTCTCATGCCATGGCCAGATCGATGGGCCGTTCGACGCATCTCATTGTGGAGCCCGTGGACAGCATGTCGGAGCAATCGGGGTACTCTGCGGCAAAGACCCTGTTCGATGGCAGCCAACATCGTCCTGACTTGATTTACTGCGCTTGCGACTATCTGGCTCTGGGCGCGTTGCGTTATTTGAATGAGGCGGGTATCCAGGTTCCTGATGAAGTGATGGTGGTCGGGGGCAGCGGTTTACACAATCCTCAAACAGCCTTAGCCGGTTTGAGCATGATGGACCAACCTTTGGAGAATTTGAGCCAGCGCGCTGTATCCATGCTGCTTCAACGGATCAAATTCCCTCAAGTCCCCACACCGGGCGAGTTCATGTCCTGTGGATTCTTCTCGGGCCGTACGACAACGGACCTTTTTAACGAACACTTTGTGCAGATTGCAAAAATCTGAGCCTGCGCCACTTCCTTTGCTCAATTCGCACAATTTCCATTGATCTCGTCTCAGCATGGGTGATTTGTCTGAAGCTATTTCCGCCGGGCCGCTAGAGCGTATCGAAATAATACTCTTTAAAAACAATTGACAACGCTTTGATGCGCGATATTGTTTCAATCATGCTTACATCTCCCACGCCCCTCATCCGGATCGCCTGAAAGAGGGGTCAAATTTATAACCTCCCTCGAAAATCCCTTGGCACCTGATTCCGGTTCATATCCTCCACTGCGTTCAGCACCGGAACGCGGATTGGGACGACTGCCCATCGGCGAAGACGAATCCCGTTTGGTCAACGAGGTGCTAGCGAGCAAGCAACTGTTTCGTTTTGGTCATTCGGGCCCGGACAGTGAGGGCTGTATGACCGGCAGCTTGGAAAAGGAATTTTGCGAATTTTTGGATGTAGAACATGCTCTCGCGGTCACCAGCGGAACCGCAGCCCTGGAAACCGCATTGGGGGCGTTAGGTGTGGGTCCTGGTGATGAAGTGATTGTGCCTGCATGGAGCTGGGCTTCCTGTTTTACCGCGATTGTTCGTCTTGGGGCCCGCCCGATACTGGCTGAAATCGACGAAAGCCTTTGTCTTGCTCCAGGAGAAATCACCCGCTTGGCGACCGCTCGGACGAAAGCGGCCATCGTCGTTCATTTCCAAGGGGTAGCGGCGGCCTTGGAACCGATCCTTCAAGAAGCACAAAC
Organism: Terrimicrobiaceae bacterium; assembly: GCA_041689405.1. Taxonomy (GTDB): domain Bacteria; phylum Verrucomicrobiota; class Verrucomicrobiia; order Chthoniobacterales; family JAATET01; genus JBDNGG01. Next base: position 1,227 of record JBDNGG010000191.1, read on the forward strand.
ACACACCATTTCGGTCATCGAAGATTGCGCCGAAAGCCCGGGTGCCATGTATCGCGGAAAACGCGTCGGCTCCATGGGTGCGCTAGGAATTTTCAGCTTTCAGAATCAGAAGACGATGACAAGCGGCGAAGGTGGCATGGTGGTCACCAATGACACCCGCCTCTATGAGCGAGCGATTCGGATGCATGATCTCGGTCAGGTTCGTGCCTATTTCAAAAACACCTTTCAGTCGAAGGAACAACATTTTTGCGGGAGCCAATTTCGAATGAGCGAACTCACTGCAGCCGTCGCTTTGGCGCAATTTCGTCGGCTTGACAGCATCAGAGGGCATTGCCAAAAGATTACAGCGCGCCTCCTGGAGCGAGCGGGCTCCCTCCCGCTTTTGCAGAGACGTTCTATCCCCGATCCTCAAGGTGACTCGGCCTTTGAGACCTATTTCTTTGCTCCCAATCGGGAAATCGCGGCGAAGTTTCATGCTTCGTTGAATGAGCGACAGGTGATGACCACCCCGCTCACCGGCACATACGCCCACTATAGCCGTGAGTATTGCCAGTTGGGACTTGCTCATCATCCCTCGGCGTCGCCGTTTCAGAATCTTGGACAAATGCCTGTGGAGGGATATCGGCCTCAGGATTTTCCGAGAACTGAAGATCTGGTCTGGCGAATGATTCCTCTGCCGGTGGGGGTTGCCTACACCTTGGAGGACGCTGATTATATTGCGGACACACTCAAGGCGGTCTATCGCCAGATCTTTTCGTGAAATTTGAAAAACTCATGAATGCCCCTAACTTAGTAGAAACGAATGTTCGTTTGCCTTTCTCAATAGCCTGCCAAACGCGAGCTTGGATCCTGCCATTTTTCTGTGTTCTCGCGACATACGCCGCGAATATAGCACCAGCGAACGAAGGGTTATCTCCGAGCGAACTCCGCTTAGAGGCCCGCGACAGAGAGCGAAGAATCATCGTAAACAACGATGGATGTGACATTTTAAAGGCTCCCCCGACGCGAGAGGGTTTCCTCGCAGTTTGGTCCGATTATCTGAAGAATACCCAAGTGGACGCAATTTTTTACTGCCCGTTCTCGTCGGGACTCTCTCTTTTTACGCATAAAACTAAGGTGGGCGAGGTTCTCGATCACCCGAATGTCAAAGCCTTGCATGAGGCAGGGTTGGATCCCCTCGAGATGACGGCGTCTTTCGCCCGCGAGCAAGGAATGGAAATCTTCTTTTCCCTGCGTATGAACGACACGCATGATGCCACCGCCAAGAATAAAATGTTCTGGCAGAATTTCAAAACTGATCATCCTCAGTTTCTCCACGGCACAAAGGGCGAGACCCTCCCCCATGGACGGTGGTCGGCGTTGGAATATGGCGAAGCTGAAGTCAGGGACAGGGTCTACTCCATTGTTGCGGAGGCTTTGGACGGTTATGCGTTGGATGGAGTTGAGTTGGACTTCTTCCGTCACCCCCAGTTCTTCCGAAGCACCGCGGCCGGTGGCGTGGCTTCGGAGACAGAGCGGGGCACGATGACAGAACTTATTCGAAAGATCCGTGGAAAACTTGATGAAAAAGAAAAGGATGGACAAGCCCGGCTCTTAGCGATCCGGGTTCCCGATTCCGTGGGATACTGCTTCGATCTCGGATTGGATATTGAAACTTGGATGCGAGAAGGGTTGGTAGATTTTTTGATCACAACCGACTATTTTCAGCTCAATCCATGGGACTATAGCGTCAATCTGGCGCGTCAATACAATGTCAAGTTCTATGCGAGCCTTTCCACCACGCGGGTCATGAGATGGGTACTTGATAAAAAACCTGGGGCTAACCTTCCGGAAAAACCAAGCCGCAACAGCGATGCTGTTTTCAATGGCCGATCTATGGCGGCTTTGGCCGCGGGAGCAAATGGAGTTTATGTTTTCAATGTGGTTTACGGCCTGCCGACAGGAAAAGGAGACTTCCTCAAATACAGCGGCACCCTCGACACGGCGCAAAAACATCCGAGGGATTACTTCGTCAGCCCAATGGGCTATAAATACGGTGTTTCCAAATGGCTTAAAAATGGAGTCCGCTATGCTGGACAGTCATTTCTCAATCCCAGGGACCCAGAGAAGATTTCCCGAAAGCCGCATGAAATATATTTGGAAACAGGCGAGAAGGAACCTCAAGCCGCAACAGCCAGACTCCATTTGCACACGGAAAAAGTAGCGGAAGACAAAGAACTTACCGTGTTTTTTAATGACGTTGAGTTACGCATGACTCCTGCGGGACCCAACCACTTCATGTCTAACGATATTGAGAGCACGTCACACACCGGAAACAATAAAATCACATTCTATGGGCATGCACTTCCAACCGATGCAATGCTCCTTGATGCATGGATGGAAGTCGCGCCTGAATCGCATTGAACTAACGAAAGGAGACCAAATGTCAGACCAGAAAGGATTTACTATTTTGGAATTGCTTGTGACGGTGACGATAGTTCTTGTCCTCGTAGCATTAATTTACTCCGCCGTGGAAGGAGCTAGGGGGAAGGCATCCATGGTGTCCTGCGTCAATAACCTGCGTCAAATCGGCATCGCAAATCAAATGCACATGCAAGAGTTTCAGCGCGTCATGGCAGGGGAGACTCCCTATTCCAGATGGCGACGGACCATTCGCGACTACCTTGCGCCGGACGATCCAAATCGCTACCAAAAAATTCTTAAAGTCATGATTTGTCCCGCCGATCCACAACATGGACTTCCCAAGAATGGGCAAGCTACGGCTATTAACACCTTGAGCTATGCCGTAAACTATGCGGTCAGAGAGACCGGTGAAGCCGGCAAACGCGTTTTTGATCCTAAAATCAATCCCCATAGCAAAGTCGTCTATGCGGGAGATTTTTCGGTGCATCATCCGGGCTTGACTAATTGGATTCCGGGTCACTCTGAGTCGGTTCTTCGGGAACGATTTGACATTCATAGGCATAACGGACGAGCTAATTTTGTTTTCCTTGACGGCCATGTAGAGTCCTTTAAAATTGAGTCACTATTTCCCAGCGGCGAGAACAACTCGATCTTGAGAGAGCAGCCATTCTGAG
>JBDNGG010000192.1:0-15504 GCA_041689405.1 Terrimicrobiaceae bacterium
ATCACGCAAAATCTCATCCTGCGCACCCCCGAAATCCCGGAAAAAGCCCGGCAGGAAAAACGTCCCAAACCGGCCTTATCTTAGTGCCATTCCACACTGACCCTATTTCCCGGTGCATCGCTTTGTTCCAGGGGTGCAGTCGGAGGGCTCGTTCCTCGCCTCCGCTACACCCTTTAATGTTCGGTATTTTTATTGCTGGTAAAACTGACGAGGTGAAATGACGGGAACGGGCAGAGACAAGGCAATATCCAGTAAATCGCGATCCCCCGTAATTAAAAAGTCCGCTTTCATTGCGAGTGCGAAAGCAACGATTGGAATGTCATCCGAATCACGGATATCGACGTCAATATCAGGAAGCTCGGCATGAACCACCCGATAAGGCAGGAGCAAGGCATGGATGCCCTGAGCCACAGGCGTTGAAACTCGTAGTTTCTCCGTGAGCTTCTGCTGGAGTTCGTCTAAAATGTAGTCAGAAAGCGCAAGTGTATGATGCGAGATGACATCCCGAAACAGATCTGCACAAAGGCCTCTTGCAGCAAAAGCACTGACGAGAACGTTGGTATCGAGAACGACTGTCACGAAAAAGCACGGAAAACATCCTCGTCAGTCTCAAATCCTTGCTCGGATGCAAGCGGCATCACTTGGCGGCGAAGCTCCTCGAAGGTAGAAATCGTAAGCTGACGCCTGAGAGCTTCTCGGGCTAAATCGCTCCGTGTCCGGCCAGCAGCACCGCAAGCACGGTCGAGTAGCGACTGGAGGTCATCATCGAGTCGAATGGTAAGCATGGTACTCATGTATGACAATGTAATACACTATACCTCGCAAGCAAGGTATTTTTCACCGAACGTCAAGTCCTCCTACGCCTGACCGGGGGCGAAACTTCGACTGCCGGTCGAGGGTTGAATAGTCATGACGGCTGAAACTCGCAGCGGGTCAGGCGTTGCGAGCGACGCCTTGTTCGTGATCTGGAAGACCGGAGGGGGGCAGGCCTATATTTTAAATGTCGCTAGCAGATTGGGTATCCGGCTGGGGTGCCCCATGGAGAGAGCGTTTGCTATCCAGGGATTAGTGGCCGTGGTTTCCCGTTTCAACTCACAGGCGATTAAATTCGCCTCCGGTGTTTCGACAGCGAGGTGAAAATGATTACTCATCATCACGTAGGCGTGAATTTTCCACCCGCACTTCACACAGGCTTCAAACAGAGCATTCTCAAATGCAGAGGCGGCTCCCCTTTCCCCAAATAGATCCTTCCGGTCATTCCCCCGATTGATCACGTGATAAATCGCCCCCTCGAATTCCAATCTCGGTTTTCTTGCCATCAATGTGAAGTCTCTCGGGCTTTTTACGCCCTAAGAACATTTAAATTATAGGCCTGACCCCTTCTGACATCCTTCACCGCGGGTGTGGAAGGACAATGAGGCGGACGGCAAGGCCCAGCGTTTCGGTGAACGCGCTTATGGGCGTGGGCGGCACCACTTGCATGAAATCATGGTCAGTCGCGAGCTGGCGCGCGCGTCCAAGTTGGTGCAAATGAGCAAGCGGGTGACGGCGCACACGCTGCGGCACAGCTTTGCAACACACCTCATCCTGCGCGGCGTGGACATCCGCTCAATTCAAGAACTGCTGGGCCACGCGGATGTGCGCACGACGGAAGTTTACACCCAGCTCGCCAAAGCAATGCGCGGGGAGATCCCGAGTCCACTGGATGACCTGTAAAGCGGATTCAATCCATCTGGCCGCTTGCTGATTTGCAATGGGTGAATATTCGGAAACAGAGTCGCGCGACTGCAATTGACGCGAAGCATTCTCAATCATGTCACCACGCGGGACAATTCAATGAGCTGCGCGGATTGCACACTGCCGCTATTTGTGTCACGATGGCTAAATGATTAGCGGATCCATGCGGCGCAGGACGGTGCTTCGCGGCCTGCTGGCCGGAGCGCTCAGCGTGACTTCGTTGCGACATCTTGCAGCGGGTCCGGTTAAAGGAAATTTGCTTCCTCCGCTGAGGATCGTCTTCTTCACCGATGTGCATACGCAACCGCAGGAGGGGATTCCGGAGGCGTTGCAATTGGCCGCAGCGGCCATGCGGGAAATCGATGCGGATCTCATTTTGAATGGCGGCGATACCATTCAAGGGGGGATCGGACTTGCGGAGAAGGAATGTGAGCCCCGGTTTGAGATGTTCCGTGAATGTCTCCTGCGGCCACTCGGACGTCCGGTCGAACACTTGATTGGCAACCATGATCTTGCCGGTGCCGCGCCCAGGGACGGCAGCGCTCCCGCAAAAGATCCCCGCCGACTTGTATCAGAATCTCTGGGGATAACGGAACCCTACCGGATTTGTGACGTGGGGGGATGGCGGGTTGTGATTCTGGACTCCGTGGAGCTTACGGGCGGGGATCCCGCCTATCGGGGAAAGATTTCCGATTTGCAAATGGCGTGGTTGCGCACGCAGATCGACGCCACGCCTCGGGAAACTCCAATCCTTCTCGCTACGCACATCCCGTTTCGCACCACGTTCATGCAGGCCAAAGAATCCCCGACAACCGGGCTCGGCGAGAATCTGGTGGTGTCGAATGCCAACGAAGTGCTTGCGCTGTTTGCCGGCAGGAATCTCCCGATTGTGCTTCAGGGACATCTCCACTCAAACGAAGCGATCAACTGGGCCGGACGGAATTTCATCATGGGCGGCGCCATCTGCGCCGGCTGGTGGCGCGGGCCAAATCTCGATACGGGGTTCGGCTTCGGCGTATTGGACGTTGGAAACCACGGGGTGGATTGGAAATACCGGAGTTACGGCTGGCCAGTCGGATAGAACTCGGGTTCAGGCTGTAAAACGTTATAGATAAATCCGCGAAACAGCCATTATCTCCCGGAAACTCATGGAGCGAAAACGCTCGATTTGGATGGGATGCAAGGGCTCGATTTCCATGGTCCTCGATGTTTCCCGCTCGCTACGCTGCGACGCAAGAGGAAAATGCCTGCCAACAGGCTGGCGGCCAGGGCATTTTCCTTAAAATTCAAGTCCCTCCAATTTCTTGGAGGGACGTTGTTTCGACTACTTGGTCGTGTAAACCATTTCGTATTCGAAGAGTTCACCATCCTCGAAGAAGCGCTTTAATTCGATGGCGGCGTTCTCGTCGGAGTCGGAGGCATGGACGATGTTCACCATCACATCCACGCCAAAGTCACCGCGTACGGTGCCTTTTTCAGCTTTTGTAGAATCGGTTGGGCCAATGAGCACACGGACACGATCCACGGCGTTATCTGCTGCAAGCGCCACCGCGACCACCGGCGTCGATGTCATGAACGTCTCGACCTCAGGATAAAACGGTTTGCTCGCGATGTGGGAGTAATGCTCTGCGAGCAGCGCCTTGTCCGCCCGGAACATCTTGCATCCGCGGATCTGAAATCCGTCTGCTTCGAATCGAGCGATTACTTCCCCTACTTTTCGTCCGGCAATACAATCCGGCTTCAACAAAATCAATGTGGTTTCCATGGGCGCAGATACTAAGGAGCGTGGGATTCCAAAAGCAAACTGGATTTCGCGCTGAGGGCACGAAATTACTATCCGATCAACTCGCGAATATCATCGAGGTCGAGCGTTGCAGCGAGTTGATCGGCGTCGATGGCATTCTCAAATAGCGCTCGTTTTTTGTCCTGAAGCGCAAGCACGCGCTGCTCCACCGTATCTCTTGCAATGAGCTTGATTGATGTCACGACCTGCGTTTGACCGATTCGGTGGGCGCGGTCGGTCGCCTGCGCCTCCACGGCAGGATTCCACCATGGATCAAAATGGATAACTGTGTCTGCGGCAGTGAGGTTCAGACCTACGCCGCCTGCTTTCAAGCTGATCAGAAATACCGGGATCGAGCTGTCGGATTGAAACCGCTCGACCACCGCCTGCCGATCCCGCGTGCTGCCGTCTAGGCGACAGAACTTCATCTGGTCGTCCTCCAGCGCCGCCCCGATCTTGTCCAACATGGATGTAAATTGACTGAACACGAGCACGCGATGCCCGCCATCCATCGCCTCCGCGAGTAACTCGCGCAACGCATCCAGCTTGGCCGAAACATCCGTGGCATCGGCAAGATCCGGATGAACCAAGCGCAAATCACACGACACCTGCCGCAATCGGAGAAGCGCCGTGAGGACGCGCATCCGCGCTGCACCATCGCCGGATTTCTCGCGAAGCGCATCGACTTGGTCACGCGCCGCGGACTGAATCTCGGTGTATGCGGCTTTTTGTCGTGGAGTGAGTTCAATCTCAAGGATCTGCTCCAACTTCGGCGGCAAGTCGGTGAGGATTTCTGACTTCAAGCGCCGCAGCACGTAGGGAGCCAGTCTGCGGGCGAGACGTTCGCGCAGGTCCGGGGAACCCACCCCCAAAAGCGGCGCCTCGTAGCGCTCGCGAAAATCTTTTCGGTTCCCCAGGTAACCGGGAAGCAGGAACTCGAAGAGCGACCAAAGATCCGACAACGCATTCTCGACTGGCGTCCCCGTCAGGATAAATCGCGAGCCCCCGCGAAGCTGGGTTGCCGCCTTGGCGTTCTGGCTATCCGGGTTTTTGATATGCTGCGCTTCGTCCAGGATGATGGTGCAAAAATCATAGGGCCGGTATGCGTCCACGTCCCGTCGCAGGAGTGCGTAGCTGGTGACAACCAATCCGTGCTCAGGAATTCGGACAAAACTGGCCGCGCGCTCCGCTCCGGCAAGCGGCAATACTGTGAGGTCCGGAAGGAACCGCTCCGTCTCACGCTGCCAGTTCCAGACAAGCGAGGAGGGACACACCACCAAGGCTGGTCGTAAGTCGCCAGACAACCTCAGCGCCTCGATCATCGCCAATGCTTGCACCGTCTTGCCGAGCCCCATCTCATCTGCCAGCAAGCCGCCAAGGCCCGCTGCCGCACGCTTGGCAAGCCAAAGCGCCCCATCGACCTGATACGGTCGCAAACGTGCCGTGAGGCCTCCGAGCTTGATCGCACCGAAAACGTCGTTTTCGGCTTGCCCCGTCCAGCGTGCCAGACTGGCCTCAAGATATCCGCGCTGGCGTGGATTGACGCGATAGCGGCCCCGCTCCTGTCGGGGGTCGCAGTCCCTCAGCACCTCATCCACATCGGTCGCGAGGTCGTGGTCCGCGATGGCAATCTTTCCACTCTTGAGCCGGATTGCACCGCCGCCGCCATCGAGCATGCGTTTTAAATCGGAGTGAGAAAAGATGGCCTCGGCTCCTGCGGCGTAATGCACATGAAAATCGAGCCACCCCGACCCATCGTCCTCGATCCGCCCGACTGGACGCACCCGCACAAAGTCACGCGTCACATGCTCAAACCGCTCTCCGATTTCCACGGTCCAATCTTTGCGCCATGACGGGAGTTGCGCTGCGTAGAATTTCAGGATGGTATCCACGCCCTTCAATATTGCCTTCCCCTTCACATCGGAAAACCCGGCGGCCAACAACCGGCTCAATGCTGCAGCCTCGGCGGGGGTATTCCGGACTCCGGCTGTCACATAGGAAAATAAGACATTCGCCTCAAGGTGCCGCAACGATCCCTCCAACTGCACCGTAATCCGAGGGCGTTCATCCGTGGCCGCGCCGGAGGTTCCCGTGGAATCAGTGCTCATGCGGGGGGTGGACGTCGATTGTTCTTGTTTGGCCGGCGCCGGATGCAGATAGGTAAGGCCGACAGCCATCACATGCGCGCAGATGAGCCCGCGAAACCGGGAATCACGGCACGGGCAAAGGTTTTCAATATCAATGGCATTGCGCAACCGCAGCGCGGCCACAAATTCTTTTCCGCCATCACTGATTTTTCCCCGCAGCATCGGCGGTGTGTATTCAACATCACTCACCCTGCCGGCCGCGTGCATCGCGCGGGCCTGTTTCATCGCAGGCCATCCTCCGATGGAGACAAGAAATTTCTCAGTGATCTCGATCATGCGTGCAGCGAAGGCCCCATGGACGTCCCCGCACTGAAAGCATCTGCAAGCACGTGAGCCAGCGTCGCCCGATCTTGAACCTCCACGAAACAACCATTGGTCTGATGCCACTCGAATCCATTGATGGTTGGCCCATTTAAAATACATGAATCGGTCCGGCAGAATTGCATCTGGTTTTGCACGGCGAGTCGTGCTGCCTCCGGGGCGCCAGCTTCGAACTTCCATCCGCACAAATAGGCATCGGGAAACCACTCACGCAGGCGCGAAAGCAGCTTGGGCTCCGGCTCCAAAATAAGCCGCACCTCCGCCTCGGCACTGGAAATTTTTCCCTCCTCAATGATTGATCCATCCGGGCGTTCCGCCCGCACCACACCGAAGTCTGATAGTGCCGCGCCATGAAAAATCGCAGCGATTTTCGTCCCGTCGTTCGCCAGCGCTTCAAAACACCGGAGCAGATCATCATTCGTGGAAAACGAACCCCACTGCACCCGCTCGTCGCGCTCCATCCGGGATGATGCTGACTCGCCGATCCATCCGTCCACGCTGGCACCCGTGGCCACCAGCGCATTGGCGAGGAGCACCCCGAGTTCTCCCGTGGAGCGGTTCGTGAGGACACGCATCGCGTCGATCGGTGCGCTTGCCGGGCCGCCGGTAACAATGACCCGTTCCTGTGCAATCCCTCGCCTGAGCCGGCGACTGGACAAGGTTGCAGGATTCATCGTCGTTGCTAACCGGGTTTCAGGACTTCGGTCTCATATGCGGGAAGAAAAGGACATCGCGGATCGACTCCGCCCCGGTGAGCATCATCACCAGACGGTCAATCCCGATTCCAATGCCCCCTGCCGGCGGCATGCCATATTCCATTGCATCCAGAAACCCCTGATCGATTTTCTGCGTTTCGCCGCCGCTTTGGTCCTCCAATCGCTGACGCTGGACGATCGGGTTGTTCAATTCCGAATAGCCGGGAGAGATTTCCTGGCCATTGATGACGAGTTCATAGACATCGACGACAGACGGATCTTCAGCATTCTGTTTCGCCAGCGGAACGAGTTCCTTCGGACAATGCGTGACGTAAAGAGGGTCGATGGATTTTTCCTCCACAAGCTTTTCAAACACATGCTGCGTGAGTTCGAATTCTGCAACACAATGCGAGATATCCAAGCCGAGCTCCAGACACCGCGCGCGCTTTGTCTCGACATCAAGATCATACCAATCCGGCTGCACCGAACGAATGAGATCCGCATACTTTTCACGCTTCCACGGGCGTGTGAGGTTGATCGTCTTTGTAATATTTCCGTCCGAATCCCGGTGATCGATCACAAGGCTTCCAGTGACTTCCTCGGCGAGGGAACAAATCATCTCCTCCACCAAGTCCGCCATTTGCTCAAAGTCGGCATACGCCCAATACGCTTCAAGCATGGTGAATTCCGGGTTGTGTCTCCGCGAAACCCCCTCGTTGCGGAAGTTCCGGTTGAGTTCAAAAATTTTCGGCATTCCTGCAACCAGCAGTCGCTTCAGATAAAGTTCCGGAGCGATGCGAAGATAGAGATCCATCCCCAGTGCATTATGGTGCGTCTTAAATGGCTCCGCTGCCGCCCCGCCCGGGATCGCCTGCATCATCGGTGTTTCGACTTCAAGAAACCCGCGCTCTTCCAAAAACCGCCGCACACCGCGCACAATCGCCGCACGCTGACGGAAAATATCACGCGATGACTCATTGGAGATTAGGTCCAGATACCGTTGACGGTATTTCGTTTCCGTGTCCTGCACCCCGTGCCACTTGTCAGGCAGCGGCCGCAGCGACTTGGACAGCACGGTAAATGCCTTCACCTTGATCGTCGGCTCACCCGTTTTAGTGGTGAACCCCTCGCCCTCGACACCAATAAAATCGCCGATGTCGAGCTGGTTGAAAATATGCACTGCCGCCTCTCCGATCTCCTTCGCGTGGACGTAGATCTGGATGCGACCGGTCACGTCTGAGATATCCAGGAAGTGGCTTTTTCCCATGTCCCGGTGCGCGGTGATGCGACCGGCCACACGCAGCGGCACGCCGTCGGCAAATTTGGCACGCACGGCATCCACGGTGCCCTCGGTATCAAACCTGGCTCCAAATGGATCCACCCCGGCTTCGCACAAGGCATCCAATTTTCTGCGGCGAACCGCTAGTAACTCTGTCAGCGAAATCTCTTCCATCGTAATTTTCCAACAGTCGCGGGAATCCCGCCCCGCCTCAATGGAAAAGTGTTTGGCATAGCACCCAGCTCTCTATATTCGTCCAATAATCCCTCAGACCGCCCTGTTGTTTCCCCTCCTTTTGCGTTAATCGTCATTCAATATTATATCCAAAAAGTGGTGTCGAAAGCTCAGGGTTTGCACCACCGGCTAATTTCCAAATCGACCTCTCCGGGTCTTACCTGAGCATGTTCACCCAGCGAAAACAGCGAAGAACCGCTAAACTGCCTGCATGACAAAAGTGATCACTGGCAATGGACGCGACGCGCTCACGTTGCCAAAGCAAGCCTGCGAAAGCGTAGGAGCTTTATCAAATGAATGAATCGCCGCTCGGGAGCAAAATGCTCCGCTGGCGCAGGGATAATTTTATTCTTACCAGTCGCCGGGCGCCGATGACGACATGCGTGAGCGGCAAACCAAACGCAGAGTGTCAATAAACCATGCCTGACACCTCGGCTCGATTATTAGTCATTCGCAGCGGCTTTCAGGTCCGCCAGCGATTTGAATGTCAGGGCTGCGGAGTTGATGCAGTAGCGGAGGCGGGTTGGTGCCGGACCATCTGGAAATACATGCCCTTGGTGCCCCCCACAGCGGGCGCAATGCACTTCAACACGCTCCATTCCATAACTCACATCCCGGGTCTCGCCGATGTTTCCGTCACCAAACGGTTGGAAAAAGCTCGGCCATCCGGTTCCGGACTCGAATTTGGACCTCGAGGCAAAAAGCGGGAGATCACAACCTGCACAAAAATAAATTCCCGCCTCTTTGTTCTCCAGCAGCCCCCCACAAAAAGGACGCTCGGTCGCAGAAGCACGCAGGACCTTGAATGATTCATCACCGAGTTGCTTGCGCCACTCAGCATCCGACATTTTGACGGTCGGCACAGATTCCGGCGGAAGCGGATTGCCGTCCGGCCCGGCCAATTGGACAACCACGTTGTCTGGAAGTTCGGAGGCATTTTGGTCGGAGGCGTTGGATTTCATAGAGGCAAGGATGGCAACTGTGGCTAGGGTGGAAAGGGCAGTTAAAATGAGCCAAGAGCGTTGCATAGGAGAATCTAATCCGAAATTCCGGGGATTCATCATCTAAATTTTCTTGTGACCGCGCGTCCTCCCGTCCACAAAACAAAAGATATGTTTTATGTGTTCACTGCGGTGCTGTCATATCTGCTGGGATCTATTCCAAGCGGATACCTGATCGGGCGGTCGCAGGGTGTGGATCTGCGGCAGGCGGGCAGCGGAAATATCGGCGCGACAAATGCTCTCCGCACGCTTGGGAAGCCCTTGGGGTATCTCTGCTTCTCCGCAGATTTCGCCAAAGGTTTTGCGGCAGTTTTTCTGGCCCGAACGTGGTGGGCGGCGGAGTTTGGATTAATTCCTGCTATTTGCGGTGTGATCGCGGCGATATTTGTAGTGATCGGACACAATTTTCCGATCTGGCTTGGGTTTAAGGGCGGGAAGGGGATTTCAACCTCGGCGGGGATCATTCTGGGGCTCTTCCATCCGCTCGTTTTTGTCGGTGCGGTAGTTGCCTGGCTGGGTTTCTTTTTTGCGACCCGTTTCGTCTCTATTGCTTCGATGGCAGGAGCCCTCGCGCTGCCGATTGGACTGACGGTGCTTTGGGCGCAGGGAATCGAGCCCGGACTATACGTGATCCTGGGTATCATGATGGCTGCGCTTGCATTCTGGCGGCACCGGTCGAATATCAAGCGTCTTATTCAGGGCACTGAACCAAAAGCCCGGAAGAAAGCGGACCATCCGCCAGCTTAACCCCCGAACTCATTGTCAGCGTCTGATGTATAAGAACATTTCTGTAATCGGAGCCGGAGGATGGGGCACCGCCTTGGCGATGCTGCTTCGGGAAAATGCGGCATCAGTGCGATTGTGGGCGCACCGCTCCGCAGTGGCCGATGAGATTAACTCTGAGCGCACGAACGGTGATTATTTGCCGGGCATCACCATTCCAGATGGCATTGTCGCGTCCGATGACCTTGCGTCGGTCGTGGACGACGCCGATTTGCTTGTGCTTGTCACCCCGTCGAAGGCTACCCGTGAGGTGATCAAGCGGATGGCAGCGTGCCAGCCTCGTGCGGGTGCAGCCGTGGTTTCCTGCACGAAAGGGATCGAACATAACACGGGCCTTCTCATGAGTGACATCGTGTCCGAATACCTGCCCGATCATCCGGTCGCCGTGCTTTCAGGACCCAATCTCGCCATTGAAGTCGCCCATGGAGTTCCCGCTGCGGGCGTGATCGGATCAACCGAAGCATCCATACTGCCTGCCTTACAGGAGCGATTTTCAACTGCGATGTTCCGGGCCTACACGAGCACGGACGCGCGCGGAATCCAGCTCGGCGGCGCATTGAAAAATGTTTTTGCCATCGCAGCCGGTGCGGCGGATGGCTTTGGTCTTGGAGACAATACGAAAGCGGGACTCGTCACCCGCTCGCTCGCTGAGATGATGCGCCTCGGCGAAGCCATGGGTGGCAGCCGCGAGTCATTTTACGGCCTCAGCGGCGTGGGAGACCTCATGGTTACGTGTTTCAGTCAGCACAGCCGGAACCGAAAATTCGGTGAGCGCCTGGGACGCGGAGAATCGCCTGACCAGATCACTGCCTCGACGCAGACCGTCGCCGAAGGTGTTCCGACTGCCCGCAGCGCCCTCCAATGCGCCCGTAAGCTCGGAGTGGATGTGCCAATCACCGAGCGTGTCTTTGCCGTGATCTACGAAAACGAATCGCCGCGATCCGCGATTGAGGCATTGCTGGGCAGGCCGCCGAAGGCGGAAGCAAACCCGGATCGTCGCGGCGGCTGAGCATGAACCTGCGTCGAACGAGTTGCCATCCTCTGCGCACGCTGTTTGTGTCTTTCACCTCCGTCGTGCTCGTTGGATGCGGGACGGTTTGGGCGATGGAACAAGCTAGCGGCAGCCGAATTGCCCCGGATGCGCTGGAGAACGCAATCGAATATTCACAACACACGGGAGGCCAATCCCTGCTCGTACGCCAGTGGGGCAAGACGGTGCACGAGTCCTACGCAGAAGGATCCAGTCTGGATACGGCGCGCAAGGTTTTTAGCATCACCAAATCCCTGGCAGCCATGGCGTGTTTCATCGCGGCTTCCGAAGGATGGCTGGATATTGACCGCCCGGCATCAGACCTCCTCACCGAGTGGAAGTCCGACCCCGTCAAGCGCCGCATCACCGTGCGCCAACTGCTCAATCAGACGGCGGGGATTGCTTCTGGGTTTCCCTCGCTTTATGCACCCAAGCTGAGGGACAAGAGCGCCCAAGCACTCCGCTTACCGATCGTGTTTCCACCCGGGGAGCAGTTTGACTACGGGCCAGCTTATTTCGAGGCGCTCGAAACTTTGCTATCACGCCTGCTTGAGCCGAGGGGATGGACGGTGCGCCGATTTATTGAAAGCCGGGTATTGTCTCCGGCGCGGGCCCAGGCGGCCAGCGAGTGGCGCACCGATGGAGAAGGCAATGTTTATCTCTCCACCGGCGCGCAGCTGACGGCTAGAGGGGTCGCGGTGGTCGCCGGGTTGATCCTCTCGGAAGGGCGAGTCGCTGCACGGAGGGTGTTTCCATCCCGCTTTATCAGTGAGGCGGCGGCGGGATCAAGCGCAAACCGGATGTACGGGCTCACGCTTTGGAATAACCAAAATACATCCCGACCGGCCGCACAAATCGTCTCTATCGAAGGCACGCTGGGACGCGAATTTTCTCCGGCATTTTGGCAGGAAGCCTGCTTGTCATTGAAAGCCCCCGATGACCTCTTGGCGATGGCCGGGTCTGGCGGCACACGTGCCTACATCGTGCCGTCGCAGGGCCTGGTAATCGTGCGCTTCGGCAGTGGCAGGCCGTTCTCCGATGCTGCATTCCTCGACCTGCTTTTCACCCGAAAAGAAAATCGATAATCACCAAGACCGTTGAACTACTCCGCGGCAAGCGGACGAGCAAGATACGCGGCTCCGATGATGCCGGCATTGTTCTGCATCTGGGCCGGAACAATCATGACTTCCGTTTTGGATGTTAAATGGGGCAGAAATTTATCCGCCTTTTTACTCGCACCACCGCCGATGATGAAGAGTTCTGGCGAGAACAAATACTCGAGTTCCGCGAGATATTCATTGAAATGTTTGGCCCATTGTTTCCACGACATTCCTTTTTCCTCACGCACCCGCTCGGACGCGCGCTTCTCGGCGTCTTTGCCACGGATTTTCAGATGCCCGAACTCCGAATTCGGCAGCAAGACTCCATCCAGAAAAATCGCAGAGCCAATCCCTGTGCCGAGCGTGAGGAGGATAACGACCCCGGGGCGGCCTTTGCCGGCACCAAAGCGCATCTCCGCAACGCCTGCGGCATCGGCATCGTTGACCACCTGGACCGGCCCTCCGACATGCGTCGTGAACAAATTCGCTGCGTCGGTGTGCATCCATGATTCGTCCACATTGGCAGCGGAAAAAACGACTCCTTTTTTGATGACCCCTGGAAACGTGATGCCTGCGGGTCCCTGATAGTTAAAATGCGCCGCAATCTGTCCGACAATATCCGCCACGGGATTGGGCAGTGCGGGCTGCGGGGTGGGAATTCGAAACCGCTCCCCGCACAATTCGCCGGTTTCTGTATCCACCGGTGCGCCTTTGATTCCGGTTCCGCCAATGTCGATGCCAAGTATGGTCATGGAATTATTTGGTTACTGATCGGAGATTATGACTGGAAGCCTGAATGGTCAAGCATCGCATGCTTAAGTCCCGTGCAAGCGGAAAAATTTTTCTGCGGTTGCGGTGGTGGCGGTGGCGACGGACTCTAGCGATTCCCGTCGCACGGCGGCGATTTGCTCGGCGACGAGCCGGGTATGCGCAGGCTCGCTTCTCCCACCCCGGTGCGGCATAGGAGCGAGATAAGGACAATCCGTCTCGACCATGTAACCATCCGCCGCGACCGCCGCAGCAGTCTCCCGTGCAACCGATCCATTTTTGAATGTCACGATCCCCGTAAACGAAACCAAGTGCCCCATCGCAGCAATTTCTTTGGCCTGCTCCGGAAGATTTCCAAAACAATGGAACACCCCGCGCAAACGCCCGGTGTAGGGACGCAACATCGCGACGGTATCATCCCACGCACTGCGCTGATGGATCACAACATTAAGCCCAAGTTCTGCAGCGAGGTCGAGTTGGATCCGGAACGCCTCCATCTGCGTCGCCCGATACGCACCGTCAATCACTGCTGCCTGCAAATCCTCTGCAACTTCCGCGCCGAGCGCAGCAATCGCAGGTGATGTCATGAGTGTTTCGCTAGGCAAGCGATAGTAATCGAGCCCGGTTTCGCCGATAGCGGCGACTTTCGGATGCGCTGCAAGCTCTCGCAACTCAGGTCCAAAATCCAGACCTTCCTCATTGGCATTTCCTGGATGGACCCCCACGACTGCGAAAACATTCGCGTGAGCCTCCGCGAGAGCAATTGCAGCACGACTGCTGGCCATGCCAGTCCCGATCGTAATCACCCGCATCACGCCAGCCTCTGCAGCTCGCGCAAGGACCGCATCCAAGTCCTCATTAAAATCCGGGAAGTCAAGGTGGGCATGGGTATCAATAAGCATGACACGATAATACCTGCAAACGACGCATGAGTCGAGCGCACGCGCGCCCTATTACCATTTGCATTTTGCGGATCATTCGTTGACCAAGCGAGGAAATTGGAGGAAATTGGGGTCAGTCATTCTTTATTTCATTCCAGATTGCGTGTCTTGTTTTGGCCGATGATTTTTCTGAGTGAAGAGCGAAGCAGGGCGGTCGCGGCGTGTTCCATCCGCAGCCTTGACCAGCCTCTTCTTGAATGCTTGCGAGCCGGTTTGCGTCTCCATCCACTCGAGTCGGGTGCCGGGCGCTCCAAAACAATGCTTCAAAATATTCCAAGGATAGCTCACCAGTCCGTCAGCCTCCTTCACTATGTCGGCTCGCACAGGGTTCAGGTGGATGTGATCCAAGAGCGCCCCAAAACAATTCTCCGGCTCCACCAAAATCGATTTGTAACATCCTCCGAAGATATGCCCCCAGAGCCGATAGCTGGTGTTGATCCTGTGCGCAAAGGCATTTTGCAGGCATCCCATTCTGCGCGAAAGGTTCCCTTTTGGAGTCTCAATCAACAAGTGGTAATGATTGCCCATCAGCACGTGTGCATGCAGCCGGAAACCTGCCCGCTTACAGGCTTTCTCCCAGCGCCCGAAGGAACGTCCTGCGATCCTCGGCGACGAGGATCATCGTCTTTTCCTGAAGACATGGGTTGCCCGGAGGTTGCAGATGGGCGATCCCAGCAGGATGGGTCGCTACTGCGCGGAGGCCGAGAGCCGGGAGGATATGCGAAAGATCAAAGAACGGCTCGGAAAAGCACGGAGCAAGAACTGATTCCTTTTTTCAGGATTTTGAGTGATTCGTTCATATGCGCTAATTGGAGCGATCGCTCCCGGAGTTACTCCCGGCTTTCGGTGACGCGTTTGGTTCGAAGCGCTTTTTCATCATGCCACGCGGTTGCGCGCTCCCGAACGTCCTCACTGAATACTTCCAGATCTTTGGGTTCCATGAGACCAAAATCCAGCATTTCGGAAATAAAGGCGGACATTCGAGATCGACTGTGTCCGTCGAGGCACTGTTGTAAAATACGTGCCTTTTCTGTAATTTTCTCATGCGCAGTCCAGAATCGTTCGGTCTGCGTTTGGTTGGCTGTCTGTAAGATGGCGCTAATCTCCGTGTTGCAGTTACGAATGTATCGCTCACGAAGGTCAGGAGCCATCTCTCTAAACGCTTTCCAGTCGGATTCAGTCATTTTCTTTTCAACATGGCACATTGTCCACACACGGAACGCGAAGCGAGTGCGGGGCTTCGGTTTTCATGTTTCGATCCTCTCAGACTTATTGAGTTAGTCTCTCCAGGGATGACGCGGGCAATCTTTTTTGGACGACGTAACTGGCTCCTACTCGCGGGTTGATTGGATCTGGATCAGACGATCCCGCTGCGCTTCCAAACTCCGGATTCGGGCATTGCGTGTGGATGGGTTGGTGATCGTTTGGCGCACAGCCCGGATCTGGGCATTGAGTGCATCAATACCGGGTTGCAATGGATACGATGGGTCCAGATATAGCTCTTCCAGGCGAAGCTGAGAGAGTCGCGCGCGCAGTCGCTTCAACTCGTTAGCGCGGATTTGAGGGTCACCGCCGCGAAGACGCACCGATAGCATGCGATCCTCGATCCGGACAATCTCCGCCTGAACGATTACCAGCTCGCTATTGGGGGTAGCTGCAGGACCGGGAGCTGGCGTGGGAGTTAC
>JBDNGG010000193.1:0-8148 GCA_041689405.1 Terrimicrobiaceae bacterium
GACCTCCGCGACTACTTCCTCTCCGATGCATTCGGCGCGAAGCCCTCCGGCAAGACCACCGACAGCAAGACCGACCTGGGCGAGATCGTCCGTGAGATCGACGAGCTTGCCGTCTTCAATGACGAGGCGCACCACATCCACAATCCCAAAATGGCGTGGTTCAAATCCATCCAGGACATCCATCACAAGATGCTCCAGAAGGATTGCCGCCTTACGCTTCAGATCGATGTGACAGCCACACCCCGCCACGACAGCGGCGCGATTTTTGTCCAGACAGTCTCCGACTACCCGCTGGTGGAGGCCATTTACCAGAATGTCGTCAAGCATCCCGTTCTTCCCGATGCCGCAAGCCGCTCGAAGCTCCATGAGAAGAAAAGCGCTATTTTCAGCGAAAAATATTCTGACTTCCTAGCCCTCGGTGTCGAGGAGTGGCGGAAAAGCTACGCCGAGCACGAGGCGCTCGGGAAAAAGGCTGTCCTCTTTGTAATGGTAGACGACACCAAGAACTGCGACGAAGTCGGCGAGTATCTCCAAAAAATCTGCCCCGAGCTACAGGATGCCGTCCTCACCATCCACACGAAGAACAACGGGGAAATCTCCGAGGCGGCATCTGGGAAGAACAATGAAGAACTCGAACTCCTCCGCAAGCAATCCAACGAGATCGATTCCTGGAAATCACCCTTCAAAGCCATAGTCTCCGTCCTCATGCTCAAGGAAGGCTGGGACGTGAAGAACGTCACCACCATCGTCGGCCTGCGGGCATATACCTCGAAGTCAAACATCCTCCCGGAGCAAACGCTGGGACGAGGACTCCGCCGCATGTATTTCGGTAGCGATGAGCGGGAGACGGTATCCGTGCTTGGCACACCGGCATTCATAGATTTCGTGGAACAGATCCAGAGCGAGGGCGTTACCTTTGACCGCGTGCCGATGGGCAAGGATACCCAGCGCAAGGAATCGCTCATCGTCGAGGTGGATACCGAGAACCCGGACAAGGATCTGACGGAACTGGAAATCCCCATCCCAAGGCTTACCCGGCGCTTCCAGCGAGATTTCAAGGATCTGAACGACCTCGATCCCGCCACGTTGGGAAACAAGCCCTTGCCGTTGAAACCCTTCTCAGAGGAGGAAACCCGCGAGATCGTTTTCAAGACGATGCTCGATTCGGAAATCCACCACACCATCCATCTCGATGGCTCCGGGCCGGCTGATTACCGCTCCGTGGTCGCGTTCTTCGCCCGCCAGTTACTGAAAGATCTGCGGCTCGTGGGTGGCTACGATGTCCTGTATCCGAAGGTGCGCGACTTCATGCGCGATCATCTCTTTGATTCCTCGCCAGTGGATCTGGAGAATGCGGTCGTCCTCCGGAATCTCTCCGAGCCGGATGTCGGGAAAGTCCTCTACGATTCTTTTAAAGCCGCGATGAACGCTCTCACCGTCGCCGATACCGGCACCACCCGGATCGAGGATCACATCTTGTTGCTCAATACCCGCCCCTTCCGCACCCAGCACCGCCCATATCTGGAGGCGAAAAAATCCGTGTTCTCCAAGATCGTCGGCGAGGTGCATGCCGGGGGCTTTGAGCTCAGCTTCGCTTCCTTCCTAAACGATGCGGATGATGTCGCCGCTTTCACCAAGAACTACCTCGCGATCGGCTTCAAGTTCGACTACGTGAAGAAAGACGGCGACCTCTCGAACTACGTCCCGGACTTCATCGTCCGCGATACCGGCGGCACCGTCTGGATTATCGAGACCAAGGGCAGGGAGGAACTCGATCTCCCGCAGAAAATGAACCGCCTCAAGCAGTGGTGCGAAGATGCCACCGCCGCCAGCGCCGAAGAGACCGGTATCCAATACCGCTTCATCTACGTGGATCAGGAGAGCTACGAAAAGCACCAGCCGAAATCCATCTCCGACCTCGCGACCAGCTTCACCGAATACCAATCCTGACCGTGCACCTCGTCTATTATGATGAATCCGGCGATGATGGATTCCCTACCTATGCCTCACCGCTTTTCGTGTTGAGCGCTGTTTACTGCCCGGCTCTCGATTGGCGGGAGAATTTCGATTTCCTGGCCAATTCAAAAAGGCAGATGGCGAAGGACTTCAACTTCCCCACAAAATTGGAAATCCATACCCGCGAATTGCTGCTTAATAAAAAACCTTATGCTCCCCTCCGACTTACGGGGGCCGAGCGGACAGAAATCGTCAGACGGTTTTGCCAAGTAGCCGCCCAGCTTTCCTTGCGCTCCATTTCCACCGCAGTCGTGAAGCCTTGGGTGAAAAATACCAGTTTTCCGGTCTTGGATCGTGCGCTCTCCTATTCGGTCAACCGGATTGAAACCGACCTGCGGGGAGCAACTGCAAACCGCTTCCTCCTCATCACCGATGACGGACGGGTAGCAAAAATGCGCTCCACCACCCGCCGGATGCAGAAGATCAACTACGTACCTTCCAAGCTCGATGGCTCCGCATATCAGCGCGATATCCGCCACCTGATTGAAGATCCGCTGCCAAAGGATTCCAAGGAATCGTATTTCATCCAGTTGGCCGATCTGCTCGCATTCTTGTTTTACGCGCACACAGCGCATGAAACCGGCATTGCCGCATTGCCCCGCCGTTCACCTCCGGAGCTCAATCACGACTTTGTGGTCGAGTGCCTGGAAATCCTCAAGCCCATGCTCAATCTCAAAGCCTGCGCAATGCACCCTTATGGACTCGTTCTCATTCCCAGCACCCAATAACACAAAACGCCGTCTCCCTTTCAGGAAACAGCGCTCTGGTGTGCACCACCTACCTTCCATGCGGAAGTTGAGTGGTTCGAGAAGACCATCGCCCACGGATCACGCTGCTTCAAGGCATTTTTTGCCCGAAAATTGGGATATGCTGGCCTAATCCGAGTTTTCATCCCATTTCCTAATCCCCACCTTCGAATAAATCAACCACACCATGGCTCGCCCAACCGCTGAACATTACGAACTCTCGGATACCGAGAAGCGCGATCTCATCAAGCTCATCGAGCAGGGGAAACCCTTGCCGGAGAAATACCGCTTCTTGCTCTTCGAGGACAAGCGCGAGGTGGAGCTGGTCTGGAACGGCAAGACACGTGAAGTCTGCACCGCCGTCCTGCCGTTTCAGACGCTTGAGCACATCGACGAGCCACGCACCGAGAAATCAGCGGATATGGAACTCGCCCTCGACACATCCGGTCGCCAGATCAAAGGCTGGGCGAATAAGCTCATCTGGGGGGATAACAAGCTCATTCTCTCATCCCTGAAATCTGGAGCGCTTCGCCGCCAGATCGAGGACGCAGGCGGTCTCAAGTTGATTTACATCGATCCACCCTTTGATGTCGGCGCGGACTTCTCCATGGATATTGAAATCGGGGGAGAAACTTTTCACAAGGAGCCGAACCTGCTGGAGCAGATTGCCTACCGGGATACCTGGGGGCGGGGTGCGGATTCCTTTCTGGCAATGATTTATGAACGGCTAATCCTAATGCGGGATTTGATGACTGCCGACGCCAGCATCTACGTACACATTGACTGGCGCATGAACAGTAGTGTTCGGATCATCCTTGAGGAAATTTTCGGTAAATCCAATTATCGGAATGAAATAACCTGGGTGAGGACTGCCTCACACAATGATTCCGTGGATCAACTCGGTCGCGTTAAGGACTGCATAATGTATTTCAGTAAATCGGAGAAGGCGCACATGCACCTTCAGTATACGCCATATTCTGCGGAATATATTGACGCAGAATGGCGCAAGCTTCCTTCAGGGCGCTACTACAAGTCGGAAAATATGCTGGATCCACGCGGCTCCATGAAATTTTACGATTTTCATGGAACTGTGGCTCGGTGGCGGGCGACTCCTGAAAATATGGAGGTGCTCTGGAATGCCCCTCAAACTGAAGTGCCAGGTAGCCACGGTAGGATTAAGCTGGGTAAAGATGGAAATCCAATCAAGCGGTGTCGCATAATGTTTCTTGATGAGATGTCGGGTGTTCCTTTGAGCGACAACTGGAACGATTTATCTTATCTGGCTGGTGGATCAAAAGAGGCACAAGGCTACAAAACGCAAAAACCAGAGAGCCTTCTCGAACGTATTATTCAGTCTTCTAGTAACCCTGGGGATCTCATCGCAGATTTTTTCTGTGGCTCCGGCACTACTGCCGCAGTCGCTGAGAAGTTGGGGCGCAAATGGATTACCACTGACCTTGGCAAGTTCGGCATTCACACCGCTCGGAAACGCCTGATCCAAGTCCAGCGGGAATTGAAAAAAGACGGCAAGGATTTCCGCGCATTCGAAGTCCTCAATCTCGGTCGCTACGAGCGCCAAGCCTATCTGAACGTGGGCGGAAAACTCAGCGGGAAGCAGAAGGAACAGGCGCTTGCGAAGAAGGAGCAGGAGTTCCGCGATCTCATCCTCAGAGCCTACAAGGCGGAGCCATTGCCGGACACTGCGTTTTTCCACGGCAAGAACGGCGGGCGGCTGGTGGTTGTCGGGCCGATTAATCTTCCGGTGGGTCGACTCTTCGTGGAGGAGGTCATCACGGAATGCCGCAAGCGCGGCGCGACCCGGGTGGACCTGCTGGCCTTCGAGTTCGAGATGGGCTTGTTCCCCGCCGTGCTGGAGGAGTCGAAGCAGAAAGGAATCGATATCGCCCCCAAGACCATCCCGCCGGAAGTGTTCGACAAGCGCGCCGTGGAGAAAGGGCAGGTCCGCTTCGCGGATGTCGCCTACGTGGAGGCAATTCCGCGCTACGACAAGAAGGACAAGCTCTCACTCAGCATCGAGCTCACGGATTTCTCCGTGCACTACTCGCAGGGCTTGGTGGAATCTATCACGGCGGAGCTGAAAGAGGGCAAGAGCGAGGTCGTCTGCGATGCCGGGGCACTGGTGAAGTATAGCAAGGACAAGGAGGGCATCATCAAGCGCGAGGTGCTCACCCAAAAATGGACCGACTGGGTGGACTACTGGGCAGTGGATTTCCACTACGAGAGCCGCAAGGAAGTCATCAAAGTAGCGAAGACCATGGGCGTCGATGGCGAGCTACCCGGAGTGGTGGACTCAGCCTCCGGCGAATTCATCGAATTCGAGGAACGCTGGACGGGTGCCTACATCTTCGAGAACGAGTGGCAGAGCTTCCGCACCCGCCACGACAGGGATCTGGATCTCACAACCGCCATCCACAAATACAAAAAGCCGGGAAGATACACCGTAGCCATCAAGGTGATCGATATCTTCGGCAACGACACGATGACCCTGGTGCCTGTGACGGTGGGATGAAACAACAAACAAAACATCATGCCTCAGCGCGGTAATATCTGGCACAGGAATGTCCCTTGGGCGACGGGCGACTATTGGCGCACCGACATCCAAGCCAACACACTTTTCTCTAGCACAGTTAAGTTTGCCCGATTCGCGCTGAAGGATGGGCCGATTGTTCAGGTTTCCATGGTCGATTTGCGCGCTGCACTTGAGTTCGCGCCAACACAACAAGAAGGAAAGACTGTTGGCCCATACAACATTTATCCCTTCAAGTCGGTGATCGAAGTGCTCCAGCGCCAGACAAAGGCGAGGATGGAGTTCGGGCCATTTGATGATTTGGACCTGCATCGCGTGACGACCTACCACACCAAGACTGTGACACCGAGAGATAAGCCCAGACCTCGGGTTGAACTGGATTTCTACGCCATGGCAGACATCGTTTTGGACAAAGTTCGATCCGATCAGACCACCTTTGATCGGGTTGTTGATCGCCTGCAGGAATTTAATCCGACGCTGAGCTTGCGAACTAAAACTGACGGAAGCATTGGGAGAGACGAATTAGCATACTGCCTGATGGTGAACGCCCTGCGAGCTCTTCGCAATTCATGGGAGGACGTCGTTTAGAAAATCCACCAGTCAGTTATTTTCGACCTCCTACCTATTCGCCTTTTAAATTCTGTCCCACCGATGCCACTACACCCCGATACCCAACAACTGATCAAGAAGGTCGAGGAACTTTCCGGCCGGATGGTTCATGTGACGGAAGATCCGGATTTGAAAGTGATGGCGACGATCTCCACCGCCCTAGGCTCTGCACCCGCCCATTTTCTCCGCTATCGGCCAGGCACCCGTGCTGTGGATTACCTCGTCGCCTACCAGTTGGGTTTTCTGGTGCGGTTATTTTCCTGTCCCGCCGATGAACGCTACGAAGTCAGTACGAGCCCGGCGGAACAAGAGACCGGAATGGGAGCGATGGGTTTAAATGATTTACCTCCAGATTTCGCACGTTCCATGATCGACCAGATCGTGATCCAACTGCGCACCTATTCCGTGGGCTTCCGGGTTGACCAGTGGATCCGTGACAATTGTCCCGGCCTCAGGGAACAACAGGAACATGCTGTCCAATCACAGCTCGCGGAGAACGCGCAGTCGCTGGCACCGGATGTCCGGAAGAGGTTTCCGAAGCCGCTGCTCGATGCGAACACAGCGATGAACGCCGCCTATGCGATGGCATGGGGTGAAATCCTAGGTGACCGTCGCCCTGCGATTGCATTCAAGGCTCTCGGATATACAGGGAAGGCCACGGAACTTCTGGCCATGCTCAAGGATATCCCCAACACTCCCAGCGCCGACCGGACCCTGATCGAAGGATGGGCCAAAGCTCTCGGGCTAGGCGGCAGCTTCCATTTTCAACCACACCTTTTCTCCTGATGTCTGACAATCCCCACGAAGTCCTCTTGGCTCTCGAAGATTTTGACCGTACCCAACTACCCGAATCTCAGCGGGAGCTGCAGGGAGATGAATTTCGCAGTGCGGTCCAAGACCATTTGGCGGCTGAATTCCTCGACGGAATGGGAGCCGCCGAGGTGGTTGTCACCGGCAACCGGATCATCATCCGCTGGACGGATTCGGCTTTAACCAAGTCGGTGACAGAGCGGGGAATCGATTACCTCAAGGCGGGTGACTACGGGAAAGGCATTGCCACTCTCCGTTTGGCAATCCAACGGGATCCGCCGGATGCGGCAGCGCTCTTCAATCTGGCTATGGCGCTGAGTGACCGAGGGGATTTGGATGAATCGGTGGAGTTGCTGGAGCGGCTGCTGAAAGACCATCCGAGCCATGCGCATGGCTGGGTCGCGCTCGGGGTCGCACATGCCCGCCAGAATAACGATGCAGCCGCCATTGAAGCGCTCAGGATGGCGGTGCGGTTGAATCCACAAGATGGGTATTCGCATAAGAATCTGGGAGCTATTCTCTCTAAATCCGGAGACCGGACACAAGGCATCAAGCATTTGCGCCGCGCCACCGAGCTTCTTCCCTCCGATCCTGCGACATGGCTGAACCTTGGCCTGACTCTGGAAGATGCGGACGAGTTGGACGAAGCAGATGAAGCTTACCTGCAAGTGCTTTCAATCGACCCGACCGGGCAGCTTGGACAACGCGCGGAGAAAGGCCGGAGCCAGATTGCGGAGAAGACTTTCCGCGCGCGTGGAGGAGACGTAAGGCCGGACGCCTTTTCCTACTGCCTCGGGGCGTTGCAACGGTTCGAAGGGATGGCGAAACCGGAAATCCAGAAGATCTCCTTCGAGATCGCGATGCTCGGAACCCGTGGCCTCGATGTGAACGATCCGGAGCAGAAATACAAACTGAATTCTATCCCCGGAAAATTCTCCGGGCTGCATCTGCTGTGCATCGAATACGTGGGCTTCCAATTGATCGATCCCTCGATCGATCTCGGGTTTGATCTATCCGCTGAATACGCGGAAGCATTGAGGATGCACAAGAAAGGGTAGTTGGTTTTTTCTGGATGGTAGTCCAGCTTGAGAAAAGGGGTCAGGATTCGCATCGTGACTCGGGTCAGTGTCTTATTTTAACATTTTCCCAGATCCAGAGTTCTGGGAACTCTGAGCCATCCCGGATTTGTCAAAGAGGTCAGGCTTTGCGTATTGACATGACGCGGAACGACCTAAATTTTTGTTGCCAGAATGGCAACAGGCAAGGCCTGACCGCTTTGATGACCCCTTTGACGCGGTCTTGCCCGTGGCGGCGTGACCGTGCTTAACTGCCTCGTCACCCTCGCCAAGCGCCTAGGTAAGAAACTTTTGATTCAGACGCCGAAGAACTGCTGAGTTTTGGCCATTACTTCGATCAAGC
>JBDNGG010000194.1:0-11474 GCA_041689405.1 Terrimicrobiaceae bacterium
AGCTTTCTACACAACTTTTTGGGTATAATAGTGAAGGACGATTAACGCAAAGGGAGGAGGAAACAACAGGGCGGTTTGAGAACTCGCTGCCCGACTCGCTTGTGGGAGGACAACGAGCACGCCGGGCATGAGCGGGATTTTGCGCTGTTTGCCGCCGGGTTGACTTCCGACGAGGCGAACCCGTTTTTTTTTCTACCATGAAGAGCATGAAGGACATGAAGGGGGAGATGGCTGAGTAAGATTTTTTTCTGAATCTTCATGCTCTTCATGGTTTTAATTCTTTTCTCCTCGGTCCTGGGTGTCCGCGTCCGCGCAGATAGCCGAATAATACGCGCCCCGTCACGGCCAGTAGGCGGCAACTAACGAAACTCGTGGCGAGGCCATATTCTCTGCCAATGCAAACCGGCGACGATTTCGGCGCAGATGAGAGGCGGTGGAATCATTATAAAATGCAGGATAAGGGTTGATCTGTAGAAAACTCAGGGTCGCCACCCTGAGCTAATTTCCGCTAGCCCTGCGGGCTGACAGAGTCGCAACCCCACTGGAAATAGCGAAGAACCATTTTCGGGTATCGATGGTCGAATTCTGAATCAGGGCTCGGGGTAAGTTTTGATAAATTTGCTAAACCAGATGCCGGACGGCTCGACTAAGCGCTCCTTCGTTTTTGGATCCATGTAAGAAAGCCCAAAATTGGCGGTCCATCCCTCGGTCCATTCGTAGTTGTCCACAAGCGTCCACGGGAAATACCCGCGCACATCCACGCCATCGGCCATGGCTCGGCGCATCTGGTTGATGTGCTCCCGAAGATACCGGATTTTTTTTTGTTCGCTGGCTGTACCGAGACCATTCTCAGAAATCACGATCGGCTTGTTATAGCGTTTTTTGATATCGATGAGGACATTGTATAGCCCCTCAGGCTGGATCTCCCATCCGAGTTGCGTGTAGTCCGCACCGCGCTCCCCGTGGTCTCGGTTTAAGAATCGAGTGAGGCTGGCGTCCTGCGAATAATAATAATTCACACCGATGAGATCCATCTTGTCTGCCACCTGATCGAGGTGATCGAAGTTTTGACGTTGCACGATATTGTAGACAAGGTAGGTCGGGTCTTGCAGGCGGTTTTTGCGCCAATAAGGCAGCGAATAGATGCCCATCACAAGGGCATCGGGCCGCAGCTTGTGGATGATGTCTGATGCGTCGCGGAACATCGTGACCCCGGCCCGCATTGCCTTTTTGTATGCCAGAGGGCGTAGTAGCAACCCCGGGGGCCAGTGCCCCGCGATGTATCCCAGTTGGAGCGCCCCATTAGGCTCATTCTGCGGCACCCAGATCCGGACGTCGTCTTTCATCGCACTTACCACGCGCTCCACATGAGCACGCCACGTCGGCAGCATGTCTGGATTCAGGAAATTCGAACGGCCCTTGCGTTTGGTGTCATAAAGCCAGCCCGGAAACGTAAAATGCCAGAGCGTGACAACCGGCTCGATGCCGGCTGCGCGAAGTTT
The DNA here is from genome assembly GCA_041689405.1 of Terrimicrobiaceae bacterium. Lineage (GTDB taxonomy): Bacteria > Verrucomicrobiota > Verrucomicrobiia > Chthoniobacterales > JAATET01 > JBDNGG01. The sequence continues at coordinate 1,503 of JBDNGG010000194.1, forward strand.
CCGTGCCATTTGGACATAACGGTCCAGCGCAGCCTGATTAATTACCCCCGGCTTCGGCTCGATGCGTGCCCACTCAACACCAAACCGATAGTGCGTAACGCCAATTTTTTTCAGGGCCGCAAGATCTTTGTCAAAATGCGTCCATGAGAACGTCGCATCCTCGCCACGCACCGGCGCGCTACCCTCCTCACCAAAGAGATCCCAATCGGTCTTGAAATAATACGGGGAGTCCTGCGGCACACCACGATCTTCGTTTTGGTATGTCGCTGTCGAGGTGCCCCACCAAAACTTCTTTTCCGGTTTGAGTGGAGCGCCCGAATGGGCGGCTTCCGTCGGCGGACCACTCGGAGGGAGAATGCATCCTGCTAAAGTGGTGACGAGGACAGCGAGAGAGATGATGGCGCAGTTGCTTCTCATAGATGATTGTGGAAGGTTAATGGCGCACTGGAACAACATCTGCAACCATGAATTCAAAATCCACTATCCTCTTCGCCTTCGCAATGGCCGTATTTGCAGGATTTGCAAGCACTCCACTCGCTGCACAGACAGATTCCATGACCCCGGACACCGTGATCATGAAAGATGGACGCCGATATAAGGGCCTCATCGTGCATAATACGAGTGATGCGGTGACGATTCAGACGCCATTTAAGGAAGTGACCCTTTCGAAATCCGATGTCGTTCGCATTCAGGACGAATCGGATGATTCGGTTTACTTCACGGCGATGCAACGACGCGGTTCCCTGCCCCCATGGCGTGTGATCGTGAACGACCTACGCCTGCACGACAAAATCAAGACCTTCGAGCAGATCCCGGCCACAGTGGTCGAGAGCGGAGAATTTGAAAATATCCCGTATCAATCGTTCCGTATCAATAGTGATGTAGAACTTAATATTTACGGTGATCCCGAGGATCCCTCCGCCGTCGAAGTGGGGGTGTATGGTCCGCGGAAAAACTCCCCTCAGCTGCAAGCAATGCTGCGACAGTATCTCGCGGGCTATTTGACCTCTCGGGATGAATTGCAGGCACTTTATTCCATCTCCACCGATACAGGCGGCTCAGCGAAAGCTGGATCCATGCTATTGTCGATCACAACCCCGGACGCTCCGGATTCCTATGATGCTTGGTGGGTAGGGATTTCGAACCCCGGAGAGCTTGATGCTATCCGCCTGAGCAACGCGGAGTATGCGCGACTCGTCCGGCCCGTGGATGAGGTATTCGACAAAAATGGCAACCTCCTCGCCACGACCAAGTGGAAACAGCATGATGCCAACCTCTCTCGGCGGCTGTCCAAAGCTGGTGAAAATGCACAAGTATTTATCCGAGGATTTTATCGCGATGCAACCGGACGTTTTCAGCTATTAACAGATGCCGTCCCCGATCCCCGATGACGACGGCGGGGCATCCATCGGCTCTGCAATTCGCCCGGTACCCACCGCAAGCCTGGAATGGCCGGCATCCACATGGCGGGAGCGCCAGCAGCGGCATGAGGTGCGTGTCGACGCATGGATTTCTCCGAGGCTGAAGCGGCGATCCCGGGGCCACAGGCACCCGGTGTATGACTTTCTTTTTGACTACTACTCCTACCGTCCGTCATCACTCCGTCGTTGGCACCCGGGATTTGGCGTCAAGTTGCTCGACGGATGTGAGGACTTTGGGTCCCGGGTGGGATACCGATCCGATGCCCGGGGATGCGTCGAAGCCAACATCCATGCGTGGAAACCCGAACGGCGGCGATTTGTGCCCTGGCTTCAGGAAATTCTAAAAGCGACGGCACAACGGGCCGGATTTTTCGGATGTGCCGGACTGCACGAGTGGGCGATGGTCTACGCCGACGGGCCCCAGCGGCACCACGATTGGCCGTTACGGTTGAGTCAAAGCGAGACCGATGCGGTCGTGCACTCGTTGCCGCTGCGGTGCAGTCATTTCGACGCGTTCCGGTTTTTTACCCCCGAGGCCCGGCCACTGAATCGACTGCAATTGGCGCGGCTGGATGCCATCGACAACGAGCAACCGGGTTGCCTCCATGCGAATATGGACCTCTACAAATGGGGATACAAATTAGCGCCGTTCACTTCTTCAGAGCTGGTTGCAGACAGCTTCGAGCTGGCAATGCAGATCCGCGAGATCGACATGCGGGCGAGCCCGTATGATTTCTCGGCGCTCGGATTCCAGCCGATTCTTATCGAAACGCCGGAAGGACGCGCGGACTATGAGCGGCATCAACGGGGTTTTGCGGCGCAGGCGGCACCGTTACGGGCCGCACTAATCAAGACGTGCCGCGAACTTCTCTCAGCGTGGGATGATTCGCCCGAGGTTCACCCCGCAGTCTGCTGACTTTTGGCCAATGTCTTAGCAGCCTCGACCCAGCCGTCGATATCGGGATGGGTAGGATTGCTGCGAAGGGTCTCCAGCATCAACGAGAGCCCGCGCACCGGCTGGCCAATCGCAACCAGATCATTGGCTTTCCGCCATAGCAATTGCGGTCGCCGGGTGCTCATAAATGTCGCATTTTTCAGGTCGTTCTGCGCGCTGGCGGCAATTTCCTGCTCAACGCTGATCTGCAAATCCCATGTCTCAGGGAGTCTGGGGTCTTGTTTCTGGCGAAGAATCCGGCGGAGATTTTTTTCCAGGATTCCGTCGATATTGCCTGCGGAAAGCTCCCATTGTTTTTGATTTGTGAGCAATTGCCCCAGGTCACTCGCCTTTGCAAATACTCCATCCTGTAGCGGCTTATTCATGAGATCCTTGGCTTCCTCCGATGCATTCAAATCAGCCAGCATCGACGTAAGTGCCTTCGCTAGCTCCTCGACATAGCGAAGGGTTTCGGTGACGCGTGCATCTGAGTCGGGCTCGCCAATCTGTCGTAGCGTGAGACCGAGATAGTGGAGATGGAGTTGCGCGGCTGTTTGAAACCCCCGGCTGCCAAGCACATCTGATTTTGAACTCCGCCACTCCGAAAAGCGCGAGCCCGCGTTGGACTTACCATCGAATTCCACAGCGCGTTTGGCATCCGCGTAAGCCCGCGAGGCGGACGAAGCATTCTTGCCCGCCTCATCAATCTGTACAATAGCTCGGGAGAGCCACTGCTGCCGGGCAGTAGTTTGATTATTCTGAATCGCTTCCAGTTCGGCAATTACTGTTGACAGGTCCGGCGCCACCATATCTTCGGCGGCGAAACTCGTCAGAAAGAACGGAACGGCAATGCACACGGAGAGAACCAACACCTTGGGGAACATATCATTAATTTCGGCAGGCATCCGCAGGCTGTCGAGACCTTTTGGAAGACGGCCACGAGAAGACTGAAGATTTTTTAATTCCGCGCGTTGACAAAAAACGCTGGGGCCGTGAAGGTTCATGTGTGTTCAAACGGCTCTGCTATCTCATCGCCGAAGGGTTCGAAATCTGCTCCATCACTGGCTACGATTCGAACGAAGAGACTAATGCCCGGATCATGTATCGGTATTCAGATGCCGAGGGTCGATTCTGCCTCGAAACCGAGCTCTTCCACGCCGAGCCGTCGGAGCTGGAGGCGTCATCGAATTTGTTCTTGGATTACCTCCAATCCGAAGGACTCGGATGAGGCCTGCTGGGAGCGTCAGGATTTGAAATCCCTGCGCTCAAAAACCAGCCACGAGACAACGAAGAGCGAGGCATTGATGGCCATGAGCCATGTATAATCGGCAATCATCGACTCCCACGGCACCTGGTATTCAAAAACGGCAAGCCACGCGTTCATCTTTGTCGTGAGGAACCATCCACGGATGTCCTCGAAATACGGGATCGTTTTGAGGATCATATCCACCAAGAATACCGAAAGCGTGAGTATGGTCGCCGCGGCAGGTTTGATGTTCATGCAGGAAAAGAAAAACCCGAGAGCGGAAATTGTTGTCAGGCTCAGAGCCAGACACGGAATCGCCCACGCGTAACGCTGTAACCCCGGCCCAAAGTCATACAGTGCAAACATGCGTTCGGTGGGAATAAACACAAACAATCCGCCCGTCCCCCCATACAACAAGCCGGCCACGAGCGCGGTGACAGCAATAAACACCACCAGGATCCCGGTATATACCACGCAGGCAATTGCCTTGATGAAAAGAATACGCGCCCGCGAAATCGGACGACACAACATCATGCGCAGGGTGCCGTCTTCCGCCTCCTTTGAAACCAGATCCCCCGATACCAAGGCCAGATAAAGCGACGCCAGAAGAAAAACCGACCACACCAAAACCAAGAGAGCGAGCGTGAGTCCCGATAAATAGTCCTCGGCGACATAGCCAGATCGGGAAATCACCCTCTGCAGCGACCGCTGGACGGGCTCAAGATTAAGCAGAAAAATTAATGCTATCTCAATCAAAACGAATACACCAAAACCAATATAGGTCCGTTTCCGCGAAAACAGCTTGATGAACTCGCCGCGGAGTTGAATGAAGAAGAGACTCATGAGCGAATGCGGGTGAGATAAAAATCCTCCAAAGACCACTGGAGCGGCTCAACCCGCCGCACGCGAACCCCGGCATGAACCAGCGCCGCAACAAGATCGCTGATATCAACTCCGGCAGGCAGCACGACCACCGGCTCCAATTCGTCCACCATGCCGCAGCCTGCACTCGAGAAAACCCCCTGCGCGCCCGGCCAATCGTCCAATTCAAATCGAAACCTCGGAGCGGCGTTCATCTCGTCTTTCCATGCACCGCAATAAATCATCCGTCCCTGATTCAAAATCGCCACGCGGTCACAAATCTGTTCCACCTCCGAAAGTAGGTGGGAGGAAAGCAGAACCGTGAGGCCATGCTCCTCGCGCAATCTCAGAATGAGATACCGCATCTCCTCAATTCCCTCAGGGTCCAAACCCTCACTAGGTTCGTCTAGAATGATGAATTCCGGATCAGGAAGCAATGCCTGCGCGAGAGCCAGGCGCTGACGCATGCCATGACTGTAAACGCTCACAGGGTCATTGATGCGGTTTGTCAGACCAACGAGCTCAATCACCTGCCGCATGCGTGCCGGGTCCGGCCGGCTCGTGAGTGCGACCAGCATCTCGAGATTTCGCCATCCGCTTAGGTAGTTGTAAAATGCGGGCGACTCGAAAATTGCTCCTACGCGACCCAGCGCGCGAGCACGATTTTTCTGAACGGAAAAACCGCTGATAAATACCTCACCAGTATCCGGTCGGACATGTCCCAACGAAATCCCGAACGTGGTACTCTTACCTGCACCGTTGTGTCCAAGCATGCCGAATATCTCGCCCGAAGCCACCTCCAACGAGAGCGGATACAACGCCTGCCGGGCACTGAACTTTTTTGAAATCTGATCAATCCGAAGCATTGAGGTCAATCCCCGGTCAAAAGTTTGAGATCTGTGCTGGCATGACCATCGGCATAAAGAAAATTCACCTTATTGTCACGGAACCGATGCCAGCCCTCCTTGTCGCTCAGAATCGGGATCCGGCTCAATGCGTCCACGAGTTGGAGGAAGTTCAGGCTTCCGGCGCGCTGGCCGTTCAGTGCACTATTCCAATAGTAGCTGGTGCCCGATTGTTTCCCGAGTGTAATATCTGCAGGACAGATAAAAATAGACATGTTGTCTGTGTATGCAGAAAGCGTGTCATCGAGAACCGGCCCGGCTTCCTCCACACTCCGCCGCCCTGCCAATAGCGTTGGCATCTCCATGTTATTGTCAGCAAGATACGCTTGGAGTGCGATGCCGATCTGGCGGAGATTGGACAGGCATTTGGCAGATTCCCCCCGCGCCTGCAGGATCCCGATGGATGGTATTGCTATCAGTGCGAGAAGCGAAATGATCACAATTACCACGAGAATCTCCAAAATCGTAAATCCTCGGGTGGTCATCGACCGACTTGTAGCGAGCGCTGAATCTGCTCAATGACGGGAGCGAAATCCAGTTTCACCTCGACATTGGCATCCTCATAAAACGACGACAGCCCTTCGTTGATGATCTTGCGCGCATTCGCATCGTCTTCGGCGCGCGGTGCGTCACGCATCCCGTTCTCCTCCAAATCCGCGAGTGCCCGCTCGACGATTTGTTTTCTTCGTTCCGGAGTCATCGCGTTAAGCGCGACCATCAATTGCCGAAACCCCTCGGGAAGTGTGAGATCTAAAAATACCGCCATTTCTTCGGGATTCATGGAATCGGTGAAGTTCTGGAACGCTGGTGCGTTACGCAACTCGCGACGCTGCTCGAAGTTGAGCCGATTGAGCTGGACCGCCACGCCGCGGAGGTGGCGATCACGGTCTGCCCCGACGGCATCCGCCATCGGATAGGACTCTACCAATTCTACAACCGAGACCGGTGTGGGTGCTGCAGATCTCGCCCAAGAGACAATGAGTGCAGCGATCCCCCAGATGGCGACTAAAGCTACAACGACGAAAATTACCGAGCGGTTCACCAGCGTAAACTATCTGACTGCCAGCAATAATCCACTAGAGATTCGCAACGCAACGCTAAAGGAAATTTAGAAAGATGCGCCGGTATTTCGATACGCGCTCTACCGCTCAACAAGAAGATCCACCGGGATCTTCACGACCAACTTACGGAGCGGCGCGGGGCCATTCACAGCCACCTTGGGACGATGTGCCTCGCCCGGCATTAGAACAACAAATGTCCCAGGATGCATAATCACCTGCGTAACCGGCACTCCGGCATCAGCAAACAACTCGGCGTCTGACGCCGGTTTTGATAGCGTCGGCGCACCGAGAGAAGCCACATCCGCGACATCAATCGCTTCGACCCCTTCGATCATGTATTGCACATCCACCGTGACCCCGTGGTTCTCCCAAGTGCATTGCGACCGTGGTGCTGTCGTGTATCCGTGGACATTGACAACCCACCCAGGTTTACCCAGCTCATGAATTCCCGGGCTCACGGATGCTGCGTTATTTTTGATCCATGTGAGAGATTCCATGAGGATCGGGGATGTTACGAAACTGGTCCATTGGGCCGGGTGTTTGATGGAAGAAATTAACATAGGATGAGAGTTGGATTGTTATCTAGTTCGGGTCGTGCAAAATCATGGGTAAAATCAACCGGGCAGTAGCGGATCCCACCAGTCGCGGCGGCGGAGAAACCAATCGATCGTTTCGCGAATGCCACGCTCGAATGTGAACTCCGGCACGTAGCCCATCTCCGAACGGATCTTTTTTGTATCGACAGCATAGCGCCGATCATGGCCGGGGCGGTCAGTAACGAAGGTGATCAGATCCACGGTCTTGCCACCTGATGCGGCCGGGGCATTCGGATACTGGTCACGCCATTCAGGGGCGGCAGAAAATGCATTATCGATCAATGCGCAAAGCAGGTGGACAAGGTCGATATTCTTCCACTCATTCGCCCCGCCGATATTGTATGTCTCACCCAAGCGTCCGGATTGGATGACAAGATCGATGCCACGGCAGTGGTCTGCGACATAGAGCCAGTCGCGGATATTCAAGCCGTCACCATAAACCGGCAGCGGAAGCCCCCGCAGCGCATTGGTTACCATCAAAGGGATAAGTTTCTCAGGAAAATGGTAGGGTCCGTAGTTATTGGAACAATTACTTGTCGTTACGCGCAGTCCGTAAGTATGAAAATACGCACGGACCAAATGATCAGAGCCTGCCTTACTGGCAGAGTATGGAGAGTTCGGCGTGTATGGTGTTTCCTCAGTAAAAGCAGGGTCTTCCGGCCCCAAACTGCCATAAACTTCGTCGGTCGAAACGTGATGAAACCGTAGTCCCCTCGCCCGCGCTGCTTCAAGCAACGTAAATGTGCCCATCACATTCGTTGTCAGGAACGCCTGCGGGCCGGTGATTGAGCGGTCCACATGGCTCTCCGCTGCGAAATGCACGATAAGCTCGATCTTTTCCGAGTCCAGAACCTTGGCCAAAGTCGAAGCGTCGAGGATATCGGCACGAACAAACATCATGCGATCCGAATTGGCGGGCAGGCTCGAGAGTGATCCGGCGTAGGTGAGCAAGTCATAGACGATAACACGGTCCATAGGATATTTTTCCAACCAATACCATGCAAAGTTGGAGCCGATAAATCCAGCGCCGCCGGTGACCATAATATTCATCCGTCGAGCCCTCCGCTTGCGATGAGATCAAATCCCGACTGATAGTATTCACTTGCCGAAAACTCCAAGCCATCGCAGTCACGCGTTGATAGAATCGGCTTCTCCGTTCCCTCAATCGGCCATTTGACGCCGAGCGCAGGGTCGTCCCACCGCAGGACACGCTCGTCTTGCGGCGAGTAGTAATTGGTGCATTTGTAATGAAAGTCCGCGATGTCACTGACGACTAAAAACCCATGCGCGCAGCCCGCGGGCACCCACAAGCGCTCATGAGTTTCGGCCGTTAGAAAGTGTCCATCCCAGCATCCAAAGGTGGGCGAATCGCGGCGCAAATCCACGAAAACATCGAATACCACTCCGCTTGAAACCCAAACCAACTTACCCTGTGCGGCAGAGCCGGTTTGGTAGTGCAAGCCTCTCAGGACATTCTTTCCCGAGCGGCTGTGGTTATCTTGAACAAACTTCGCGTCGACGCCGGCAGCGCGATAGGCGCGGTCGTTCCACATCTCCAAAAAGAACCCCCGGCTATCACCAAACACCTTGGGCTTAATAAGGCGGGATCCATGAATCTGGGTCGGCTCAACGATCATGATTCAGCACGGGAAAGCACAGTGCGCAGATAAATCGCATAGCTGGAATTGCCAAGACTCGCGACATCACGTTCCAATTGAGCCTTGGTGATCCAACCCTTTTGGAGCCCAATTTCTTCCAAACAAGCAATGCGCAGACCTTGTCGATTTTGGATGGCACGAACAAAATCCGCAGCCTCCAACAATGACTCGTGAGTTCCAGTGTCGAGCCATGCGGTGCCACGCCCCAACTTCGCCACGAACAAAGACCCCTCATCCATGTAGAGTCGATTGAGATCGGTGATCTCCAGTTCGCCACGCACCGAAGGTTTCAGTTGGCGGGCTTTTTCGACGACATCAGTGCCATAAAAATACAGGCCCGGCACGGCGAAGCGGCTCTTTGGACGCTCCGGCTTCTCCTCAATCGAGACAACCCGACCAGCTGCATCAAATTCAACAACGCCGTAGGCCGACGGATCTGCAACTTCGTACCCAAAGATCGTCGCTCCATGATCGTTGGCATCGGCATCCGCGAGGATTTGCGTGAAGTCGTGCCCGTAGAAAATGTTGTCTCCGAGCACCAGCGCTGCCGGTGCACCGTCCAGAAATTCTTCACCGAGCAGAAATGCCTGCGCCAAGCCATCGGGAGACGGTTGTTCGACATACGAAAACGAAACACCAAACCGCTCTCCCGTTCCCAACAGCCGCTGGAAAGCCGGTAGATCCGATGGAGTCGATATAATTAAAATCTCACGCACCCCTGCCAGCATCAATACCGACAGCGGATAATAAATCATCGGCTTATCATAGATGGGCATGAGTTGCTTGCTCGTTGCAAGCGTCAGTGGATACAGCCGCGACCCAGAGCCCCCCGCCAGAACAATGCCTCGGCGGGGTTTTCTGTCAGCGGGAGGAGTGGATGAATTCATGCCGGGCAGAAATACGCGAGGCGGCTGACGCTATTTATCCAATGCGCGATTCCATGTGGCAATACGGTCTGCCTGTGCTGCGAACAACGCATCTGTAGGATCAAGAACTTCAATTTCTTTGATCGAGTCCCCTTGCTTGATTGCATTAACGATATCCTGCCCTTCAGTGACTGCGCCAAAGATAGCATGTTTTCCATCAAGCCATGGCGTCGGGACATGGGTGACGAAAAATTGACTGCCATTGGTGCGAGGTCCCCGATTAGCCATCGAGAGCAGGCCCGCACGATCATGCTTGAGCGAGGGATGAAACTCGTCCTCAAATTCATACCCCGGTCCGCCTGAACCGGTGCCAGTCGGGTCGCCGCCTTGAATCATAAAGTCCGGAAGCACGCGATGAAACTTG
>JBDNGG010000195.1:0-2815 GCA_041689405.1 Terrimicrobiaceae bacterium
TTCCGTCGACAAAACTGCGGATGACGGGATCCGTCGTCGTTCGCAGTTCCTCCGGGGTGCCATAAAAATACACCTTCCCCTCGTGAAGCAAAGCCACACGATCCGCAATATGAAAACAACTCGCCATGTCGTGCGTTACCACAATGGACGTGACGGCAAGCTGACGCTGGAGACGTCGGATCAGTTTATTAATACTATCTGAGACAATGGGATCGAGACCAGCGGTGGGTTCATCGTAAAGAATCACATCCGGGGGTGAGACAATCGCGCGGGCCAGCGCGACCCGCTTGCGCATGCCGCCGCTGAGGTTCACCGGCATTTTGTGCTCATGTCCCGTCATATTGACCAGTGCCAGTGCTTCATGAATTTTTTTTTGAATCACCGCATCATCACGCTCACCGCGCTCACGCAAGGGAAACGCGACATTCTCGGCCACGCTCATGGAGTCAAACAACGCACCATCCTGAAAAACCATCCCGATTTTCCGCCGCACAGGCTCAAGCTGCCGCTCGGATAAAAACGTAATGTCTGTGCCTTCAAAAGTAATCCGTCCTGACACGGGACGCATCAGCCCGATGAGGTGCCGCAGGAATACACTTTTTCCGCCGCCGCTCTTTCCAAGCAAAACAAGCGTCTCCCCTGCATACACACGGATCGAAAACCCACGCAGAATTTCCTGCCCGCCGATGCGTTGAACCAAGTCTTCCACATCGAGCAGAAGCTTTGCATTTGCAGGCCGCGTATTCATCAGTTCGTTCCGGCAGGGAAGAAAATATTCAGTGCCATCGTGAGGAAAAAATTCCCGATCAGCACGGAGAGCGAGCCGATCACGACAGCCTCAGTGGTTGCCCGCCCGACGCCTACGGCACCCTCCCGCGCATGAAGGCCCTCGCGACAGCTGATAAATACGATGATGATGGCAAAAACGAATCCTTTGATGATCCCCATCATGATGTCTTCGGCTTCGGTAAATTTGTACATGTTTAGCATGTAATAAGCCGATCCGACGCCCAGGACCTGAGTCGCTACAAACCATCCGGCGAGAATGCCAAAAAAGATACATTCAGCCACCAGGAGAGGCAGCGAGATCATCATTGCAAGCGCGCGGGGCACCACGAGGTAGTCCACCGGATTTACGGCAAGCGCTCGGAGCGCGTCGATTTGTTGCGTCACTTTCATTGTGCCAAGCTCCGCGCTCATGGCAGCTCCGACACGACCTGCCACCATCAGCCCCGCCAACACAGGTCCCAACTCCCGACACATCGCCACAGAAACAACCGGCCCGACGGCGGACTCCATATTCAGGTTGGCAAACTGAAAAAACGTCTGCGCGGTGAATACAGCGCCTGTGAAAGCACCCGTCACGATGACGACGAGCTGCGATCCGAACCCGATGTGACTGATCTGCTCCAGCGTGAGCCGCACCCGAATGCGGCCAGCGAATACGGACTGAAAAGTTTCGATCATCAGGCCGCCGACCTGACCCAAATATATTAGAAACGCGGAGGGCATCCCCCCCAATGACGCGAGCACGGACATTCTCTTTTATTGCCAGATGGCATTCAAATCCCCACGAATCTCCGTACGCACAGCATTACCGCAGATCAAGCGAGCCGCTGGGTTTTTTTCTTCAGCGCTAATGCATCCGGGAGCGCTCCGACAATTTTAGCCTTGAGTCCGGCGCGGTCAAACAACGCTTGCACACTGGAAACTGGCGGCGGTTCGGTGGTGAATTCCATGTAGATAATGTCGTGGTTGGTGTCCACCTTGTAGCGGAGGCCCGATAGGGTATCCAACTCCAAGGCAAGACCCATCATTTTTTCCGGACTGCGGACTCCGGCGGCATAGACCTCTAGCTCAACCATGAGGAGAGAATCCGTCGAGGAGGGGGCCCAAGCAAGCGAATTCTGCACACGAATTCGGTGATATTCTCATATGATGTTCGGGCAAGCCGTCCACCGTTGACCGCAGCGGTTCTGAAGGTAAGCTTCATGGGGTGAAACGTATCGCAGGATGGATTATCGCAATCGCGCTCGCCCTCACGGGATGCGGCGATCCGTCATCCTCCCCCGCGGACGAGACCGTCGTCCTCAGCGTGCTCATGGAACCCGACGGTCGCGGTGCTTGGCGGGCATTATTTGACCGGTTCGAAGAGGAACATCCCGGCGTCCGTGTGAACCTCGTCGAAGGCCCCGCCTCCACCGACACCCGCGAAGACCTCTACGTGAATGCATTACTCTCTGGCAGCGGCGACTTTGACCTCGTTTATGCGGATGTGATCTGGGTGCCAAAATTTGCCGCCGCCGGATGGCTGGAGGACCTCCGGGATTACTGGGACGAATGGGATTCTTTTGTTCCAGCGAGTGTTGAGGGAGGGACCTACAAGGGAGGCATTTACCGTGTGCCAACACAGCTCAATGGCGGGCTACTATATTATCGCAAAGATTTGCTTGAGGAAATTGGGGCCGACCCGCCGCAAACGTTCGCGGAGATGGCCGCGATCAGCAAGACGCTGCAAGCCGCCGGACGCTGGGGATATGTGTGGCAGGGGAAACAATACGAGGGGCTGGTGTGCAATTACTTGGAAATCCTCCGGGGCTTTGGCGGATTCTGGATCGACCCCGAGACGGAGAAGATCGGGTTGAACTCTCCGGCTGCCGTTGACGCGCTGGCGTTTCTTTGTGATGCGGTCGGAACGATATCTCCGCCCGGAGTGACGACCTATGCGGAAGAGGATAGCCGATTGTTGTTCCAGAGCGGCGGCGCGGTATTCCTTCGCAACTGGCCGTATGTTTACAAGCTGATGGCGGTCGAA
>JBDNGG010000196.1:0-2694 GCA_041689405.1 Terrimicrobiaceae bacterium
GAGTGTCGCGTCGGACAACACCCTGCCGGATAGCCCTTTCGCAGATTGTTCCCATTGGATCGAGAACGGCGGCGGGTCAGCAGAAGGAACACGACGTTGCCAAAAATCGAACTCCGCGTTTTGCGATTTGGGTGCAGTGCTTATCACCGGGAGCGTGATCGAGAGTTCGGCATTCCCTGGAATACATATTGCTTCACAAACCAACCACGATGCGTTCCCCCGAATAGTTACTTCGGAGCCAACAACCAGATCTGGTGGCGGTTGTATGGCCACGAGGAGGAGCACCTCACCGGAATATCCATAGACCTCGATGTCACCCGGTTCCAATTTTGCGGTGGGCATGGGCCATTCGATGGGCCCCGCTCCAAACCCCTCGGGTAACTCCCAAGCGATGGTCGTCGGGATTCCAGCGTCCCCGGAATACTGCCAATACGTGTGCCATCCCGGCGCCATCCGCAACCGCAGCCCAACATAAAAGGTCTGGCCGGGGACGATGCCTTCGGTATTTGCGACCAACTCCGCCTCGACCAGCGTCTTGCCGTCCAATACCTGTGCTGCAAGCGGCCGCGCTACTCCTCCGAAAAAACAGGCGATAAGGAGGGGCGCTAACCATGATTTATTCATCGCTGATAGGCTAGCACGCGCTGCAACCAATAGCAAAAAGTCACCCGGATTTATGTCAGCATCACAAAATCTGAGCCGCTGCCGCAATCCCCACCTGAGCACTTGATCTATTACAGACGCGTCGCTGACTTGATTTTTTCCCAGCGCGTTAGGAGATGAATCACGATATTTGTTCCAAATTCGTAACTCCGTTTCACGGAAGATTCCGTCACATTATTCATGTAGATATCCCGGTTATCCCAGATACTCGCGTTGGTTGCGACATAACTGCCGCTCTGGTCGCGTCCCAAGTCCACTTCTCCATCGGGGGAGAGCCCGACCTGCATCATGTCCCCATAATCGTTGGCAGTATACAGGATAGCCACCTCGCCGAAGATTTTCAGCGCATACACCGGCTCACTGTAATAATTCATCCCGGCTGGAGCCTGTTTGATGTTCGGATAATACCCCCGCGCATAGATCGGATGATTCGAAGGCAGGGGCTCGAAATCTTTATCCACATCTGGAATCACGCGTTTCATCTCACGTCGGAACGCGATGTCAAAGCGCGAACGTTTCCCCGGCACTGAGCTATCGCCCCAGATCGCTCCGCCCAACCGGACATATTTCCGAAGGTTTTCAACTTCCTTCGCCGTCAACGTGAAATCCCGCGTTCCAGTGATAAAAACGAATGGCGGGCGGGCGGCAATCAGTTCATCGCTGTCAAGGCTGATCACTCGCACCGCGCGTTCATTTGTCTTGATCTTGTTCGCAGACGTCTTGCTCATGTAATAGAGCAAGTTAGGCAGGCTGCCCCGGATGACTTCATTATTTCGCACTTGGACGGTGGAATTCCAGTTTCCGCCCTGATACTTGCCGAGAAATGCAACAAACTCAAATTCCTGCTCGCGCAGTCCGCGATCAGCAGAGGTTCCATTGCCCGGTTTCCAGTCAGTAAACTCAGTAAGTGCCGCCAAGTCAGCGCCGGTCATCCCCGGAGCCTGGGGCACCTCCTTAGATGAGACAAGAGATGGGATTGGATTCCCGCGTCCGTGTAATATTCTATCCATCGCTGGGCGCGCCGGTGGCTGGGGATAAAACTCCAGCGGATCTAGCGCAATCATAATAATCGGATTAATTGGGGTGCCCGGCTGTGGCGGTGCCACCTGAGGGATAAAACTTGGCTGCGGTGCCGGGATATTCTGAGGCCTCGGTGCTTGCACGGTGGTCTTAACAAACTCAGTGCCATCGGACTCAAAATCTGAAGGTTCTTGGATCGCTTTATAAAGAACCGTTCCGCCGAGTAGCAGAACCAATAAAAGATGAAATCCAAGGGAAATGGAGAAAAACCGAGAGCGATTAATCCGATCAATTAGGCCAACGTCAAAAGTGCGCCGGGGGAGCATTCTTAAATGTTGATCCAATGCACCGCTGGAATCAATCGAAATCGGCTATGCGCTTTCGATTTTCTCCCAGCGCGCACCGGGCAGGCAACGCGAATAACTTCCGCCTTCTTCCTCAATGGCAAACAGCAGCAGCCAGCCATTGTCCACGAGCTGCCGCACGTTCTCGTGCTTTGCCAGAACCGCCGCGATGCGCGCGCGGGGTGCTTCGATGAAGACGTGTAGCCGGAGTGGTTCGTGCATCCACTTTTTACCATCATGGACCGATTGAAATGGCAGACCGACCTGTAGGTCACCCGAGTTCCCTTGGCAGACACCCAGCGTGCCGACGACGTTGTGGGTAACCTTGTTTCCACTACCGAACATGCCGTTGTTCACGGTCGAAGCGTAATATTGAAGGTTGATCCAGTTCGCCACAACCATGGGTGCAACCATGATGAGTTCGAGCGTGCTGTCGTCGACATCGGCGTGGTGATCATAGTTGTGCAGAAAGACACGCCCTTGGAGTTCCGCGGTCTTAGTCCGGCAACGGGGTGCAGCTATGAATGCGGCATTGCCCGCAAGGCCCCACTCGGGTCGGACCTGCGCCCAGTCCCGACTCCGGGCGAGCACTTGTTTGTCGAGATTCGGAGCCGTGCCGTCGAGGCCGAGCGAAGCGGCGCGCTCACGTCGGGCAGATTTAGCAGCA
>JBDNGG010000197.1:0-5274 GCA_041689405.1 Terrimicrobiaceae bacterium
CACCACCGCAGCGTAAGCTCCAGCCCCTCGCACGAATCGATTTTTGCCTGCCCAACCCGGGAGGAAAAATAATCAAAGGCCCAGTCGGGCACCCATCGATAGTGGGTGCGAAAGGCAATAAGTCGCTCGGCCATAAGGTCCGGGGCAAACCATTCCGTGAGCGACGACGCGATCGCTACCGGCCACGGCTCTCGCCGCGCAAAGTTCACATACGCATCAACTGCAAACCGCACGCCGGGCACCACCCCTTCCAGCGACTGGACTGAGGCACGGTCCAGCCCACAGCCCTCAGAAAGCCGCAGCCACGCCTCAATGCCGCCTGCGCGCTCGTTGTCGCCGTCATGATCAAAGATGCGGTGAATCCACTGTCTTCGCACGTCCCGCTCCGCACAATTGCTCAAAATTGCCGCATCTTTTAATGGGATGCATACCTGATAATAAAACCGGTTTTTGGCCCACCGCTGGATTTCCTCGCGGGAGAGTTGCCCGGCATTCATGCGCACGTGAAACGGATGACGGTGATGATACCGTCCAGCTCCGACTCCGCGCAGGGCTGATTGAAATTCATCCGGTGTCAACATAGGCGCCAGCCTACCATGTGTGCCCCGATCCGCAACCTCTGCCGGATTTCAGGGAACCGAATCCTCGCTGCTGGAACCATTGAGTTATCCGATAATGCCCTCGCGGAGCGCAGCGTGCAATCCGGCGGGTTCAATGATTGAGGGAGTTCCAGCCTCGAACTTCGCCGAGGGCAGTCGGAACTTCGCACCCTTAAAATCCACACGGTCCACTATTTCGCCTCCGAATTGCCCGGGAGGCATCGAGTCAAGCAGCCCAAAGAGCCCGTAGAGTAGATCCAACCCGGTTGGTCCGCACATCTTGTGCGCTGAGCAAGCTAGAAAATCACAGCCGATTTCCTGAACATCCACGAGGCTGTGTGCTGCGCTCGGTATCGCATCGATGAGCGTGACGACTCCCGCGTCGCGGGCCATCGCGCAATACGTGGCCGCAGGAGTCGTGATCGCCATGGTATTTGGGATATGCGGGAACGCGTATATCCTCGGCTTGTCTCGCAGCATCCGGAAAACAACACCCCGATCGATTCCTTCCCCGTATTCCCAGAACGGAAACATACTTCACAATCGCCCGTTTTCTTCGAGGGAGCTGCTGCGACGGAATCGGGTCGCTGTGATGTTCCAATTCGGAGCGGGGGATCGTGTCGCCAGCCTGGATGTGTGCTTCGCCCTAGGTATTTACCACAAGGTTGATCGACTCGGTGATGCCCCGGGTGAAAACGATGCATCCCTCTTGAGGAGCATTGAGAAAGTGTGCCGGGCGGGTGCGGGCAGCCTCGTAAGCCACGGTGGCGCTGTTGCTGAGTTCATGGATTCCACGGTGCACATTGGCATATTCATGGGCAGCAAGTTCCGCCATGCGATCAATGAAAACCTGAGGTTTCTAAATGCTTGCCCCATTATCCAAATAAATCCCAGGTCTTCCAGCGACATTGACATCCAGACAGGAAAACCCGGCACGCCATTTATTCACGTCAAACGATGGAAGCGATGGAGAGTTCGGCGGTAGGGTGCTTGTCGTTTTACCATGGGTCGAGGTGCTCAAGAAGAACCCTCGCTCGCTAGTGCCAACCAGAACCTACCAATTCAGTAAGAAGAAATTTAGTAAGGAATTAAAAAAATGGATTTACCTCTCACCTTTTACAGCGGGTCCTGAGTGGCACTAACTCAAGAGTATTTTGGAATGAATCCACTCCGCGGGCTTGAGCACACGAAAGAGTGAGCGCGTGCTGATTGGCGGTTTGGGTTTTAGATTTACCTTGCGAAGGATGCTGGAACTCGTGCGCCCGGATGCACTGGTGACGGTGGGCGAATTGACGGCCTTGCATCAATCAGGAAAGTGTTGCGGCCAGGTGGGTCTAAGCTTCTCGATATCCAATGGATCACCCCGCACTTGGAAAAATTTGGTGCCGTTGAGATCTCTCGTCAAACGCATCTGCGCCAGCTTACCGCCGCACTGCACCGCACCGCCAACTTCTCTGCCGGGGTTACCGTCATCCCGGAATCCTGATTTTCGCGGATCTGTATCGATTACCGCTTTGACAGTCTGCCCCGGAGTTACTAATGAACCATCGGGACGAAATTTCTTCTGAACGCAATGATTCCTGTCGGCACATAGGTGATGACATCTGTGTATGGAAATCCGAACAGCCTGGACCCGGTCACTCCGGTGGGTAGTGGGTTGGCGGCGGAAGCAACCACAGTGGACTGGATGGGCATGCGGCCAGAGTCTGAGGGTTGTGGTCTTGAAGTTTTTGCTGGATATACTCTGCAGAGGTCTGAGGCAACACGACGGGTGGGCTGGCGACTGGTGCGGTGTACACCGGGCTCTTGAATTTTGGTATTGAATGGGGCCTCGAAAAAGCAGTCGGCTGGCAGGGCGGGTCGGTCAATACTACGTGGCTGTGGATTTCCGGCAAAGACGCCAGCGGAACTCTCGGCGGCTATGATTTGACGATTTCGGACATCGCGGGTTTCCAGACGTTGCGGATGTTTGAGTTGTGGTTTCAACAAGATTTCTGGGATGACCGCATTTCCCTCCGCATCGGACAGCTCGCGGCAGATTCGAAGTTCGTGATCTCGGATTACGCGGCGTGGTTTATCGACGGGACTTTTGGCTGGCCGGCATTCATGTATCTGAACCTGCCAGAAGGTGGCCCTGCGTCTCCCATGAGCACGTTGGGCGCGCGTGTCGCAATACACCCGGTTGAGTGGCTAACGTTCCTCATCGCAGTATCCCAAGGAAATGTTTACGATTAGGATGTCAACCGGCATGGGTTTCGCTGGCGGCTGGATGGGTAGAACGGCTTTCTTTTCCTCATCGAAGCCCAGGCGCGCTGGAACCACGGGGATGGAGCACCCGGACTTCCGGGACAATGTAAAGCGGGATTCTGGGCTCAATCCGTTGCAATGGCAGATGTGATTGCTGAGAGCACCACTTCCGGAAACTACGGGATATATTTCATCCTCGATCAAATGCTTTTCTGCGAACCGTCACCTGCCCCGTCCCATTCGTCCGTGTCGTTGGCAAAATCCGATCAGGGGTTAGGAGGGTTTGGGCGGCTCGCATTTCAACCCTACGATCGTAACTTCCTCAACTTTTACTTCGACACCGGGCTGATTCCCCGCCGGGACGATGACACGATCGGATTAGCGTTTGCCTACGCACAAGTCGACAGCGCCGCTGGTAATCCGACTGCGTTGACCCGCGCGACACGTCAGGCCAAGGGAAGCGCCGCCAACTTTGGATGCACTGGATTTAGCGCTATCATGGCCACTATCGTGGTTCTTCGCTACGGTCAGTGGCTAAGCAAATCCAGTTGGTAGCCGCAGGGTCCATCTGGAAATGAGCCGGTCGTTTGTGCCCTGAGCGTTGTATAGAAACAGGGGCGCGTCATGTTTCAAGGGCGATGGCCTCGAAGGCAGGGCGACACGGCGCGGGTTTAGAATTCGCTGCCCGACTCGCTTGCGGGAGCATGCCGAGCGCGCCGGGCATGAGCGGGATTTTGTGCTGTTTGTCGCCGGGTTGACTTCCGACGAGGTGAACCCTTTTTTTTCTACCATGAAGAGCATGAAGGACATGAAGGGGGAGATGGCTGAGTAAGATTTTTTCTGAATCTTCATGCTCTTTGCGGCTTTGTGTGAGTCTTTTGAATTCCATTTTCCTTTTTCGGATAATCTTTGAGGTCCTTAGCCCGCATAGTTCACGCTCCCGCAGTTCAGATTGCGTAAGATTCTGGTCGGCAAGGCATATCCCTGCTGATCTGGCGCCGGGTTAATAGTCGTTGAACCCCGTGTGAGTTCATCCGTTAAGGATGAAGCGGAAGTTTTGTTGGAGAGGATAAACGAGGATGCTTTTGATGGGGAGGACGCGCTGGTGGGGGTTTTTCGAGTTTTCCGCGGTCCTTGCTTGTTCCGACTTCGATCCAGTTGGCGGCGCGGTAGCAGGCGTCGGTGAAGCGCTCAAGTTCGACGAAGGTTTCCAGGAGGACGGGGCTCTAGCCGTAGCGGGTGAGAGAGTTTAGTCGCATCCGAAGAGGATACCCCATCTGCTTTCGCCCTCTAAAAATGCAAGAATATGCACACTGTCTCCAGTTGCCAACTTTTGTCATGGCTCCTTAGGTCCTTTTTTTCCCCTTCGGTCTTGGTGTTTTGGCAGGTTTTCGTGTGGGATGTGGGTTTCCATGAATCCATTTATTAATTTGGCTGAAGCACGTGCTCCGGATGGGGCCTTGATGTCCTTGCACTCGAAGGGAGAACACTACTTCCTGCGGGTGAACGGGCAGTCCTTGATGGCTACCAATGCGCCGGAATCAGAACGCGTCTTGGCGGAAGTGGCCTGCGCGGGCTTGAGCACACGAAAGAGTGTGCGCGTGCTGATTGGCGGTTTGGGTTTTGGATTTACCTTGCGAAGGACGCTGGAACTCGTGGGCCCGGATGCGCTGGTGACGGTGGGCGAATTGACGGCCTTGGTGGTGGATTGGAATCGCGAATTTCTGGGAGGCGTCTGCGGCGAATGCCTGAATGACCCACGCGTGCGGGTGCAGGTGGCGGATATCGTGCGCTTGATCAGAGGAACGGCTCCCGATTCCCTGGATGCCGTGATGCTGGATGTGGACAATGGCCCGAACGCCATGGTGCAGGCAGGCAACGCCGCGCTTTACAGCCCGCACGGCCTTGCAGCAATCAGAAAAGTGTTGCGGCCAGGAGGGCGCCTGGCGATCTGGGCGTCCGTGCGTGATGTGCAATTTCCCCGGGCCTTCGCCCGCGCAGGTTTTAAAGTCGAGGTGGTCGAGGCGCGGGCCACACAGTGGGCAAAACGTTGTGCGCACACGGTGTTTTTGGGTGCGCGATTGGATTAAAGAGCGTTAGGCCGGTAGGGGGCAGGCATGGTTTATTCATACTCCGGTTCTTTTGTGGGAGTTCGGCGAGGCAGAGTCCAACCATGGTTCTCTGAGCGGTCGAGAAGCTGCCCGAGAAGCGGGGAAGCACAGGCGCATCGGCAACACCGAATCGGAAAAACGGTTTGCGCGGGTGATCTGGAAGGCATTAACGATTCGCAGAGGTGGATTGCCGACCGAGGGAATATGAAGCATTCTGCCTTCGGGACCCTGATGAACCTCAGATCGAGGACCAACATCGAAAACAGCCTGGAACTTTGCTAGAAAATATTAGACTAGAAAAAAATCGTTTGACCAGA
>JBDNGG010000198.1:0-6577 GCA_041689405.1 Terrimicrobiaceae bacterium
CGCGTCCCGTTGATCCCGACGAGCCAATCGCTTTCGGATCTGCACACCGCCGCGTCCGCCAAAGGAACCATTTCATCGTGCGGACGCAGCCGCTCAAATCCAGTGCGAATCGCTTCGGGGGTCATGGACTGCAGCCACAGCCGACTGGACGGCTTTTTGGTGCCGGTGAGTTGCATGATGTAATGAAAAATCAACTCCCCTTCCCGGCCGGCGTCGCAGGCATTGATGACTTCGTCGACATCGGCGCGTTTGAGCAGGCGCTTCAAAAGCTTAAACCGGGCCTCTGACTTCGCGATCGGCTTCAGATCAAACGCATTGGGGATAATCGGCAGGTTCGCAAAACTCCATTTGCCACGCTTTTTGTCCATTTCATTGGGCAGGCAGAGCTCTACGAGGTGGCCGACCGCGGACGTGACAATAAAGTCATCGTTCTCAAAATAGTCGTCCTTTTTCGGGACTTTTCCGAGGGCGCGGGCCAGATCGGTGGCGACGCTTGGTTTTTCTGCAATGACGAGTTTTTTTCCCATGTCGGTGTGGTCCTGGTTACAAAAGCTTCACAAAACGAGCCCCCGGAAGTTGTTTCACGAGTCGGCGCATTTCAAGGGCGAGCAACGTAGAAGACACATCATGGCTTGGCAACCCGCATTTGGAGGCGATGTCGTCGATGTGTGTTTCGTCGTCTCCGATCGCGTCGTAAATTGCGAGTTCTTCTGGCTCCAGATGCGGAGCCCGCACCGGCGACTTGACGTCCGGTTTGCTTGGAAAAAGCATCCCGAAATCATCCAGAATGTCCTGCGCTGAGATCACAAGCTTCGCACCCTGTTGAATAAGCCGATTGGATCCCATACATCCGGGCTGGTCGATACGACCGGGAACCGCATAAATCGATTTCCCATGCTCGCCCGCCTGCGTCGCCGTGATCAGGGCTCCGCTATTCATGCCAGCTTCAACGACCACCAGACCAAAGCTACACCCGCTTACAATCCGGTTGCGCATGGGAAATGTCTGTCGATCCGCCTTCACCTCCATGGAAAATTCCGATATCACCGCCCCATTTCCCGAAGCAATTCGTCGCGCCAGCGCTTCGTTCTCGGGCGGATACAACTTCATCAACCCGCTCCCGATTACCGCCACCGTGCGACCCTGCGCCGCGAGTGCGCCCTGATGCGCAGACGTGTCAATGCCCCGGGCGAGGCCGCTGAAGACAGTGAGCCCCGCGTGGGCGAGTTGATACGATAGCTTCTTTGCCGCCTCCGACGCGTAATGCGTGGGTTTGCGTGTGCCGACCACTCCGACAGCATGTCGGTCGGAAGTCTTCAATTCGCCCCAGACATAGAGAACGATGGGTGGGTCGTAGATATCTTTCAGCGGAGCCGGGTATTCCGGCGAACTCCAAGTCAGGACGTGCGCTCCAAAATCAGCGATCTTTCGCAACTCATTCGCCAGATCTACCTGCGCCTCCCAATTTGCAATGGATTTCGCCACTTCCGGCCCCACGCCATCGACCGAAGCAAGATCACTTGCAGATGCGGATAAGATCGCCTGCGGCGTCTGAAACCGCTTTAGAAGCCGCCTCAGCCGCACTGGCCCCACCCGTGGCACCATGTTCAATGTCACAAATGCCTCGGTTTCAGTCATTCCCTACCCTCCTCATCCTTACATCCTGCCATGACTGGAGCCTACGGCAAAAGCATGAATGCAGCGCCCATGATTATTGTTGGCACAAGGGCTGCGAGAAATAGCTTTCCAGGATTCACTCCATTGGGTCCGAAGTGCGATTGGAGAATCGATTGGCCTGCGGGATTGGGCGCATTCGCGATTACGGTGAGCCCGCCGCCCGTCACAGCCCCGGCCACTACGGCATACTTCATCGGCTCCGTAAATCCCGGTACGAGGGACGCCAGATACGTGATTGCGGCATTATCGTTGAATGCGGTGAGCACCGTAGCTCCAAAAAAAAGCGGCCATTCGCTCAGGCTGCTTAGCACAGGCTGAATCCACCAGGCCTGTAACCCGCCATGGATGACGAGCGCCCCAAGAAAAAACCCGACAAGTAGCGGAGACCTTAGCCGCACCATGTCCTGATGCCGTTCGGTCGCTTGGACGAAAGCGATGTAGAACAGAAAACTCAACACGACGACGCTGGCATGATGGGATACAAAAACGATCCATGCGATAAATGCACAGTGTGCCACCACCAACCACACCGGGACGGGACGCTTCTCGTCCGCCTCTTGGTCGGCCGAGGGCACCGGGAGGGCGAGCAGTTCTTTTCGGAAAATGAAAAAGACCACCGCATTTGCCACAACAATTCCGATGATCGCCTTCCAGCCGAAATTAGAGAGCATGAACCAAAAGCCCCAGTCCCATTGGCTTGCGACCATGACCACGGGAGGAGCAGCAAAATGATCTAACGTGCCACCCACCGAGATATTAACAAAAAGCAGCCCAAGCGTTGCGTAGCGCAGCGTGTAGGACGGATTTAGTCGGTAGAATCTCGCCACCAGCAGCATTGCACAAATGGTCATTGCCGCGGGTTCGGTAACAAATGATCCCAGCAGCGGCCCCACCGTAAGGATCGACAACCACCACGCTGCGGTAGTTTTTTTCCCCAGCACCGCAACCTTAGCGAGAATCCACTCCGCAAACTTGAGGACCGGGCGGGAACTCGCTATCGCCATGATCACGACAACGAAAATCGGCTCCGTGAACTTCACATGATCGGTGTAATCAAACAAGCTGGGAAATCCCTTCATCGCGACCACCGCCACGCCCAAGGGGATCAGCCAAATTCCGAAGACGGCCTCTACCTCCCCGAGAAAGTGGAACAACGTCGTCTTAAACTGAAGCCAATCCCGCCTGATGGACAAAGCGCGACCGCCACGGCCGTGCAATTCCTCCGATTCCAGATTCCGAAACTGCTCCCGGTACTTATGCGAGATCCCCAAGAACGTGGAGGTCATGAACGTGTGAATGATCGCAAGGAGGAAAATCACGGATCCCACAAGATTAAACGGATCAAATAGGACTCTTCCCCACAACTGCTCTCCCAGGGATTCGGCAGCGTTCTTAGGGTAAGCGTCCAGTGCCGTCGGGAAATCCGCGGGCAGTCCGGTCCCGCGCGGCACTGCACCTGATGCTGCGGCGGTGCCGCAACACGCAAAAAACAAGCCTCCCAGAAGCAGAACGAGGACCACCAATGGCGTAAGAGGAATTTTCATCAATTGCTTCCGACGGTGTTAACGGGAAACTCTCTGCAATAGCAACGCCGATTCGCAGCGAGGATAAAAACTCGCCACCATTGACCGGATCGGCCCGGGATGTTGTGATTCATAGGAATGGTGGAATGGCACTGGTCAATCGGTATCGCATTTTTCTGCGTGCAAGTCGCGGGGTTTTTACTGGCACCCCGGGCGATTTTGATTTCCCGCACCCCGCAGGCTGCCATCGCATGGGTGATTGCGCTGGTGACGTTTCCGATCATTGCGATTCCACTGTTCCTGGTTTTCGGGGAGTCCCGTTTTGCGGGGTATAAACAAGCGGGCCACGGGGAATCGCCGGAGTTGGACCGCTTGCTCGCCGAAACGGAGGAACGTCTTCGGCCATTCCGAAACCCGCCCGCTGATTCGCTCACTGACGCCATACGTCTCAACGAGCGCCTGATCGGCCTTCCCGTCACCCGCGGAAATAAGGCGGATTTGCTCATTGATGGGATGCAAACTTTCACCGCCATCGGGCAGGCGCTTGATGCGGCCAACGAATCGATTGTGTTTCAATTTTTTATTATCCGTGACGACCGCCTGGGCAGGGATATGAAAACCCGGCTCGTTGCGGCATGCCAGCGCGGAGTGGCCGTCTTCGTCACCTTCGATCAGATCGGATCTCATCAGTTGCCTCCGGAATTCGTGCACGAATTGCAAGCGGCAGGCGCCGAGGTGAGTGCATTCGTAACCAACCGGCAGCGCGGCAAGCGGTTCCGCATCAATTTTCGAAACCATCGCAAGCTCGTCATCGTGGATCGTCAAGTCGCGTTTGTTGGCGGACTCAACGTGGGCGATGAATACATGGGACTCAGCAAACGCTTCGGGCCATGGCGGGATACCTTCGTTCGCCTCGAAGGTCCAGTGGCTCACGCGTTAGCGATCCCATTTGCCGAAGACTGGGCATTTTCCACCAAATCAGTTCCCGATCTGCAAGGCAACCCGCACCCGGTCGCGGTCGGTGACGCGAGCATGTTCACCATCCCCTCCGGGCCCGTGCCGACCTGGAATGTTTGCCCGGCCACGCTCATTGAAATCATTCGATCGACCCGGGAGCGACTCTGGCTGGCCAGCCCGTATTTCATCCCTGACTCGTCCCTGCTCGCAGCCATCGGCCACGCGGCACTGCGAGGCGTGGATGTGCGACTGCTTCTGCCGCAAAAAGCAGATCACCTGCTGCCATGGCTTTCTGCGTTCACTTTTTATCCGCGCCTCCGTGAGGCAGGTGTTCGTGTTTTTCGATACCAACCCGGCTTCATGCATCAAAAGGTTATCCTCGCGGATCATTCGCTCGCGGTAGTGGGATCTATCAACTTAGATTACCGGTCATTCATGCTCAACTTCGAGCTCTCTGTGGGCGTCTTCGATCCGACGTTTGCTCACTCGGTAGAGCAGATGTTTCTGACGGATTTTGCCGACGCAAAAGAAGAGGACTTGTGGTGCTACGAGCACGGATCTCTGCTGTTCCGGCTGAAATGCCGGACGGCAAGCCTCCTTGGCACTCAACAATAAAGAACCACCAGAGCGCTAATCCCGCAAATGCCTCAACGCCTCGCGAATCGCCGGAATGAGAAGGGGAAGGCATTCTTCAATCGCCCGGGGGTTGCCCGGAAGATTAATGATCAATGAGCGCCCGCGGACTCCAGCAGTCGCACGCGACAGGATTGCAGTGGGGACTTTCGCAAAACTCCGCATCCGCATGATTTCCCCAAACCCGGGGAGCTCCCGAGTGAGAATTTCCCGGGTTGCCTCCGGAGTTACATCCCTCGCCGAAGGCCCAGTGCCGCCCGTCGTAATCACCAGCGGACAATCCTCTCGATCGCACAGTGCGCGGAGCATCTCTGCGATGCCCGCCTGATCATCCGGGAGCAAGCGGCTCAAAAACTCACACGGAGCACCCCAACACTGGGTGAAAACGCGCTCGATTTCCGGGCCGCTGAGGTCTTCGTAGACTCCTGCGCTGGCCCGATCACTTAACGTCACACGCCCAACCTTCATCGTCCCGCCTTTTTGAGGGCTTCCGCTAGGGCCATCCAAGATCCCCCCGCACCAGCAACGGAAGATTCCGCCAAGTGCCACGTTTGCCACCCGATCCGGCGGCTCGGCTCGATATCATTGTCCAAACGATCACCCACCATGAGAACTTCCTCAGCCCGAATTCCGCGATGCGCAAGACGTGCGGAAAGCATACGAAAAACGTGGGGATCAGGCTTACTGAAACCACATTCGAAGGACCAAATACAAAGCGCAGGATCAAACATTTTAAACGCAAGCGGAGAACCAGAAAACACATCGGCAATCTCGCTCAATGTGTAAGCCTGAGCATTCGAGGCGATTCCCATCGACACCCCTGCATCCCGGATAAACGACAGCCCCTCAACCGCCCCACGCGCAAGTTTCAGACATCGGAGACATGCCTGATGGTCAAAGATCCACCGGCCTCGGGTCGTCGAATCCAGGCAAGTGAGCTCCGGAATCGCACGCGCAATAACGTCCGGCCACACCACCTCCGGCCACAGAACCCCCTGTTCTCGCGCGGCAGCATGATCAGCCGCTACAATTTTCCAGCAGCGGTCGGACACATCGTCGAGCGTCGGCATCGTGGTGATCGGCCCCACCTGCATCCAAAGACGTTCCCACCTCAATTCCGCATCTGCAGGCGCTGCCGAAACATCCAGAACGGTTCGGTAAATGTCGAAAATGACAGCTTTCGGAAACCGTATCGCTCGCGCTGGCAGGGCGGCGGTCATGACTTTACCAAGTGCTCCGCATCCGCCATAATCTGCACAAGCCGCTCACCAAATATTTCCGATTTCCAACCAGACCGCTGGTTGTAGATTTCTGGATCTGTAATCCCGGTGCTGGTGACAATGTTCATGGAGTGCGCGGAGTAATTGGGGTGCCTTGCTGTCGCGCTTCAGTTGGTGTCGACGCACAAAATAAACCTTGTTTCTTATATGGACACCCTAAAATTGTCCAGAACGCCGCGATTGTTGAACAACCTCCACTTCTCCGCGCAGCCCCCGTATTCTCTGAGCTAAGCGAAAAATTTTTTGGTTCTTCACTATTTCCAGTGGGGTTGCGACTCCGTCAGCCCGGAGGGCTAGCGGAAATTAGCCGGTGGTGCCAACCCTGAGCTTTCTACAGATCAACCCTGATTCTGCATTTTATAATGATTCAACCGCATCTCATCTGCGCCGAAGCCGTCGCCAGTTTGCATTGGCAGAGAGTATGCCCCGCCACGAGTTTCGTTAGTTGCCGCCTGCCGGCCGTGACGGGGCGCGTATTCTTCGGCTATCCGCGCGGACGCGGACACC
>JBDNGG010000199.1:0-5120 GCA_041689405.1 Terrimicrobiaceae bacterium
GCCGTGCTGGAAGTCATGGAAGTGCTGGCCGAAGCGGTCTATACGCGGGGGAGTAAAAAGGCGAACCTGCTGGCGCGGGCGAATCGCCGGATTGAGTCGGTGAGGTGGCTGGTGAGGATCTGCAAAGACCGCAATCTCCTGAGCACGGCGCAATGGGTCTTCAGCAGCCGTGCGCTGGAGGAATGCGGGCGGATGGTGGTGGATGGCTAAAACAGGCAACTGGCCGGGCGAGGCATCTGCTGAGGCGCCGAGCCCAAAGCACTCGCCATGAAGCAGCACAAGGGGCTCTGGGATAAGGTTGTCGCCATCGAAAACGTCGCCGAGGCGGCGAGGGAGACGATGCGCGGCAAGCGGGGTAAATCTGCGGGGGCAAGATTCTTTTGCGACTGGGAGCGCGAGGTCGTCCGGCTGGAGCGGGAATTGCGAGAGGGGAGCTACCGGCCTGGCCCGTATCATTACTTCCGCATTACCGATCCCAAGGGACGCACGGTCGCCGCCGCGCCGTTTCGTGACCGGGTGGTGCACCACGCACTTGTGCGGGTGATCGAGCCTTTGTTCGAACCGCGCTTTATTGAGGACAGCTACGCCTGTCGCAAAGGCAAGGGAACACATGCCGGGGTGCGGAGGGCACTGGAGTTCGCGAAACGGTTTCCATGGGCGATGAAGTGCGACATTTTGAGTTTACGATGGGCTTTTTGGGCCAGATATTCGACTCATGCCCAGTTACGATGACGATCGCGCAGTTGTTCCAAATGAGAATTTCGAACCTATTCCCGGCTTCGCTCGCCGGTGATGATCTGCTCAGCTTTGGCGCCGTGTCGGTGGCTTTCCAAAATGGCAGCGACAGGATCGGGAGAGTTGAGGATTTCGTCGGGAAGACGAAACATGGCCCGCAAGCGGTAAAACCGTTCTTTCCAATGACGACTCGAGCGCTGTGCCTCGTCGAGCCATGAGATCGAGTCGAGACGGTCCATCGAAGACAGACGCGACTCTGCGGTGGACCCGGACTGTTCGACTTCCGCAAGAAGGGAATGCGAGATGACAAAATAAACCGGCAGGCGCGACTCCCGTTTTGCCTTCCAGCAGGCCTTATCAGCGTTGTTCGATCGGGATGACTTTTTTTCCGACGGCAGGTCCGACGTATTCGCTTAATGGGCGATAGAGTCGGTTATCGGCCAGTTGCTCAAGCACGTGGGCCGTCCAGCCGGAGGTCCGGGCAATTGCGAAAATTGGCGTGAAGAGATCGGTGGGGATACCGAGCGAATAGTAAACGGTGGCGGAATAGAAATCCACGTTGGCGTTCAGGCCCTTTTTTTCCTTCATGATCGCTGCGATGCGCTCGCTCATGCGGATGTATTTCGGCTCGCCCAATTGATCGCAGAGTTTGATTGCCATGGTGCGGAGGTGCGGTGCGCGCGGATCGAGCGTGCGATAGACGCGGTGTCCGATGCCCATGATTTTTTTCTTCTGGGCGAGTTGCTCATCCACCCATTCATCGACGCGATCTTCGCTGTCGATTTCCAGAAGCATGTGGATGACACCCTCATTGGCTCCGCCGTGGAGGGGGCCTTTGAGCGTTCCGATGGCAGAAGTGATGGCAGAATAGATGTCGGTGAGTGTCGCAACCGTGACGCGGGCGGAAAACGTCGAGGCGTTCATGCCGTGATCCGCATGGAGGACGTAGGCCACGTCGAGCGTGTCGGCGGCTTCCTGGGTCGGGACTTCGCCGTTGATCAGGTAAAGAAAATGTGCGGCTTCCCCGAGGTCCTTACGGATTGGTGGTAGATCCTTGCCTTGGCGTGCGCGGTGGAAATAGGCCGCGATGACGCTGATTTTCGACGTGATGCTGATGGCACGACGCTGATCCACGCTATCGCGGGAGGACTCGCCATTGATATCGCTGTCGTAGAGCCCGAGCATCGAGACCGCTGTCCGGATGACATCCATCGGGTTTGCCTTTTTTGGAGCGTTGAGAATGAAATCAATGATTCCTTGAGGAAGTTCGCGTTCGTCGGCAAGGCATCCTTTGAGTTGATTGAGCTCGGATTGATTGGGGAGCTTGCCATGCCAGAGGAGATATACCACTTCTTCATAGGTGACCTTTCCCGCCAGTTCATTGATGTCATATCCGGCGTAGATCAATACCCCTTCTGCTCCCATCACCTCGCTCAGTGCGGTTGAGTTCGCTACAATTCCTTCGAGTCCTTTGGCTATCACTGACATGGTCTTTTACTTCGTTGAGTTGGGGGTGGGTAAGGGGATGAAAATCGGGCTACTTTTTTAAGATATTGAGAAGCGTCTGTGCCATTTCCGCCGGGGTTGGTGATACAGCAATGCCTGCTTCCTCCATCGCGGCAATTTTGGCAGCAGCGGTGCCTTTGCCGCCACTGACGATGGCACCTGCGTGGCCCATTCGGCGGCCTGGAGGCGCTGTTGCTCCGGCGATGAATGCGGCAATCGGTTTGCGGCAATGTTCTTTGGCCCATGCTGCAGCTTCTTCCTCGCCTGTGCCGCCGATCTCACCGATCATGATGATTGCTTCCGTCTCAGGGTCATTATTGAACATCTCAAGCACATCCCGGTGGGAGGTGCCATTCACCGGGTCACCGCCGATTCCCACGCAGGTGCTCTGGCCGTAGCCCCGGGTGGTAAGTTGCCACACTGCCTCGTAGGTAAGCGTGCCGGAACGTGACACGACTCCGATGTTGCCGCGGCGATGGATGTATCCCGGAGCGATGCCAATCCGGCATCCACCTGTGGAATCCGGACCAGTGCCAGGAGTGACGATACCAGGGCAGTTTGGTCCGATGAGTCGGGTCTTTGATCCACGCATGGCGTGCTTCACCTTCACCATATCATTGACCGGGATGCCTTCGGTGATGCAGACGACGAGGTCGAGTCCAGCCTCCACGCCTTCCAAAATGGCATCCGCCGCAAATGGCGGTGGAACGAAGATCACGGAGACTGTGGCTCCCGTTTCTTTTACCGCGCTGCCCACGGTATCAAAAATCGGAACGGTATTCGCGAAGCGTTGTCCGCCCTTGCCGGGGGTCACTCCGGCGACGACCTGGGTCCCGTAGTCGAGGCTGAGTTGCGCGTGGCGGGCGCCGAAGCTGCCGGTGATGCCCTGAATGAGCAGTCGCGTGTCTGAGTTTACAAGGATGGCCATGAAAGATGTGGGATAGTGATTGTTCGAATGTTCGGCTTGGATCGCGGACTACGCAGTGGCCTTCACGGCAGCAACGATCTTGTTTGCTGCATCAAGGATGTCCTCGCCTGAGATGAGCGGAAGGCCGCTCTCCGCCAGGGTTTTCTTGCCGGCGGCGACGTTGTTTCCCTCCAGCCGGACGACCAGGGGAATCGAAAGCGCAGTCTCACGGGCGGCTTCGACGATGCCGGTGGCGATGATATTACAATCCATGATGCCACCAAAAATATTTACGAGGATGCCCTCGACTTTGGGATCGGCGAGGATGATTTTGAATGCGGCGGTGACTTGTTCGCGACTTGCGCCACCCCCGACGTCGAGGAAGTTCGCCGGGCTACCACCCGCGTATTGGATGATGTCCATGGTTGCCATGGCGAGGCCCGCTCCGTTGACCAGGCACGCGATGTTTCCGTCGAGTCCGATGTAATTCAAGTCTGATTTTGATGCCTCGACCTCGCGGGGATCTTCCTCGGTGACGTCCCGCATCGCGACGATCGACGGCTGACGGTAGAGCGCATTGTCGTCGAAGTTAAACTTGGCGTCGAGCGCGAGCACTTTACCCGTGGATGTGACGACGAGCGGGTTGATTTCCACCATCGAGCAATCCCGTTCGAGGAAAAGTCGATAGAGATTAGTCAGTAACTTCGATGTCTGATTTAGTAGCGGGCCGGTAAGCCCGAGTGCGATGGCGATGTCTCGAGTTTGAAAAGGCATTAGCCCGAGGGTCGGGTCGATCAGAACACGAAGGATTTTCTCCGGTGATTCTTCTGCAACCGCTTCAATGTCGACTCCGCCTTCGGTGCTGGCGATCACTACTGGCGCCGACGTCGCCCGGTCGATGAGGATGGCGACATACAGCTCGCGTGTGATGTCCACGGCTTCGCCGACGAATACCTTGCTGACTTCCTTGCCTACGGGGCCGGTCTGGTGTGTGACCAGGACCTGACCGAGCATTTGCGCTGCGAGATCGGATGCTTCCTTGGGAGTGTCGCAGAGATGCACGCCACCCTTGAATCCGCTTTCGAAGGTGCCTTTGCCGCGTCCACCCGCGTGGATCTGGGCTTTTACAACAATCTTCCCTCCGAGGTCGGCGGCGATTTTGTGGGCTTCTTCTGCAGTGAATGCGACGCGCCCGGGTTGGGTGGCGACGTTAAATTCCGCGAAAAGTTCGCGGGCTTGGTATTCGTGAATATTCATTTATATGTCTGAAATCGGATGCGCCAAATGGGATATGGCGCTCGAGGGCTGGTTACTATTACTTGCCGGAGCCAACGTATTGGGCGTTGTAGGTATCGAACTTGGCGGTCGTCCCCACAGTCGGCGATTCTTTTACGTCGTAAACATTGTTTCCGACGATCTGTTGGTTTTGGGTGTCGAAAACCATGACGGCTTTCTCCCCTTCGATGCGGTCATCTTTTCGGGTATCGACGGCGATGTAACGCACTTTTTTCTTTTTCATCTCGGCCTTCTGTTCTGCGTCGAGTTCTGCGTAGTAGAGGCGGGCCCGCTGTTCGGCGATTTTCTGTTGTTCCAACGACGCTTGATGCTTGGCAATGATATACGCAGTGGATGCAACCAGCGCTCCCGCTCCGATGGCGACGGGTATGGTGACATACGATGGAACGCCGGAAGCGCCCAGGGCAATCCCTGTGGCTGCGCCAGCGAGGCCACCAAAAACCCCTGCATTTTCACCGGGAGTTAGGTTAGAGCATCCAGAGAAACCCAGGGCCGACGCGAGCATCACAGTTGGAAGAATGAACCTTTTTTTCATAATTTATAATGATTTCGGATGGGGTTTGTAACCTGCTCGGGATCTCATGGCAAGTTTGGAGCCATGGATGCGGGCGAGGTGAGGATTTCAGTCGGTAATCACTTGCTCAGGGTGAAGCTCGATATCCGAGGGTTAAGACGC
>JBDNGG010000200.1:0-5632 GCA_041689405.1 Terrimicrobiaceae bacterium
GGCCATGTGCTCGAGCTCCGCGCGAAATCCGTCCGCGCTGCATTGCATACGGCCAACGACCTTCACGTCGTCCTGCCCGAAAACGCAGCCTTCCTCCACGCTGACCTCAACGAAGACCCTGCTGCCGCTCTCGCAAAGGCTGAGGGCGCGCATCAGGGATCAGCTCCGGCAGATGGTGGATGAAGTGTTTCGGAGTATATTCACCCATGCCACGAGTATTCATCTTCCTTCTATTCGTCCTTTTTGCCATGGAATCCTCGGTCGCCTCCTCTAACCGCATCTTAGTCATTTCGGCTCCCAGCCGTGAGGACCAGACGTATCAGAGGCAGTCCGCTGAATTGGTGGCCGATTGGGCCGGACTCGTGGAGCGGGACTTTGTCGTGCAAACTGTTTTTGAGGTTCGGGCATTTTCGGTTGTTCTGATCGGTAAGGATGGAGGGGAAAAGCTTCGCCGGGATTCGTTTCTGACCACCCGTGACCTTTTTGCCATCGTGGATGCAATGCCTATGCGCCGCGCCGAGATGGAGAGAGGACGATAAGTAGCAATTTAACGCGACTAGGATCCGCGCAGGGGTGTTAGATGCTGGAATGACCCATCGCTCAATGTTTTGCTTCTAGCAGCTCCGGTTTGAAGTCTATCAAAAGGCGTTTTCCTTAGCGTGGTATCCGTTCTTGGCGCCAGATTTTCTGTGCTCTGCATCTCTTGCGGCCTGACTTAAGAAACTTGGGTCAGGGCGGGCGCAGGTGCTGGCTTGACAAACGTTCAGATAATGAGATGCATTCTCAATACTATGAGACGTGTTTCCTTGGTTCTATTGTTAGTACTCGCAACCAGCGCTTTTGGCACAGGGCCCGTATTCGCGCGGGCTGTGTCGATGGAAAAAGTGATCGTTGCCCTCAAGCCCGACAAAGACCCGGACCGCATGCTCGCCGAGCGTCAAGCACTAGCCGAGGTGCTCGGTAGGGAATTTGGCAAGCCGGTGGAGGTGATCGTGCCGACGTCCGCTGCGGTGATTACCGAGGGCCTAAAGAATGGGACCATCGACTTGGCGCACGTCAGCGCCACGGAAACAGTGACGATCCGCGACGCGGGGGCAGGGGATGTCCTGCTTGTCGGTGAGCGTGACGGCGTTGCAAGTTACAAGAGCTATTGGGTGTCGCTCGCCGAAAAACCTTACAATTCTGTGGAGGACCTGCGGGGAAAGGCCATCGCCTTCAGCAGCCGCACCAGCACGTCCGGTTACCTGATTCCGATGGTGGATCTGCTGGATCGCAGACTGATAACCGGAGCCGACGCAGAGGAATTTTTCGGTAAGGGCAATGTCGTCTTTGGCTCTGGCTACGTCTCGGCGGTGGAGCGCGTCCTCCGCGGAGAAGTGGAAGCCGCAGCGGTGAGCTACTACGTTTTAGACGAGGGAAATTACCTCACCGAAGATCAGCGCAAGTTGTTGAAAAAGGTGACCGAACAAGGCCCGGTGCCGACGCATGTGATCGCAGTTTCTTCGCGTGTCTCTCCGGAGGATAGAGCAATTCTCAAAACGGGATTAATGAACTTGAAAAAATTGGCGACCGAGACCAGCAATGCCGTTTTCTCTGCGGACCTCATTGAAGTTGACGCCGATACGCACCTCGCCCCGGTCGAAAAAGCACTTAGCTTGTTGGGTCAACGGAAGTAATCCGCGCTGAGAATTCGCCATGTCAGCCGTTGCTCATTCCCTGGAAACCCCGCATGTGGCGCTGCGTGACATGCGCGTGCATCGTGGCACCCGGGATCTCGTGCGCGGGCTGAATCTAGACATCCCACGGGGATCGTTCGTTTGCATTGTCGGGCCTTCCGGCGCGGGGAAGACAAGTTTTCTCTCGTGCCTCGCCGGGTTGATGCCGTCCAGGAGCGGCGCAATCACCTATCGCTGCCTTCAGCACTGTGATCACGCCCCGCTCGGATTTCAGACGCGGATGGGATTGGTTTTCCAACACCTCCGGCTGTCACAGAATGCATCCGTGCTTACCAATGTGCTTTGCGGCGCGCTGGGGCATGCGCCGTGGTGGAAGACGCTTTTAGGCTTTTCGCGTGCCGATAAATCCCGCGCTCGGACGCTGCTCAAGGATTTTGAACTTGAGGCCTACGCGCGCGTTCCAGTTGCAAAGATTTCGGGTGGAGAAAAACAACGCACTGCGATCTGTCGGGCGTTGATGCAGGAACCGGAGGTGTTGCTCGCTGATGAACCGGTCGCCAGCTTGGATGCACGGCTTGCGCACGCTGTGCTCACACGGTTCAGAGCCGAGACAAAATTACACCAGCGCACGGTTTTCTGTGTGCTCCATGATCCCGACTTAGTTCACGAATTTGCGGATATTTCCGTGAGACTGGACAAGCTATGTCCAGAAGCGTGGCGCGTGGATCATCATCATCGCCCGTGAGCGAGCCGATCACTCCCAGCGGCGGTCCCGGACATGATTACCGGCCCACGTCAATCAATACGTTTTCTGTGACGCTCGTTTTGTTTCTGATTGCGGTCGTCTTTTCGCTGCCTGCGGCGCGTGGATCGGGGCGGGACTTGGATTATTTCGGGAATTTTTTGGCGTTTCTCGAGCGGTTTTTCCCACCGAATTTTGTGGATTGGCGACCGCTGGGTGACGCTCTGATCGAAACCTTCCAGATGGCGGTGCTTGCGACAATTGTGGCCACGCTCATTTCGATCCCGGTCGCCATTGCTGCATCTAATAACATCGCGCCTGCTCCTGTGGTCCGGGCTGCCCGGTTTATCCTTGTTTGCATTCGCTCGATTCCCGGGCTTATTTGGGCGTTGCTCGCCGTCGCAGTGTGCGGGGCAAACCCGCTCGCCGGGATCGTAGGGCTTTCACTCTACAGCGTCGGATACCTCGGGAAGTTTTTCAGCGACGCATTCGAATCTGTCGACAAGGGAGTCGCGGAGGCGCTTCGTGCGTCCGGCGCAGATTTCATTCAGGGATTCCAGTTCGGTATCTGGCCCCACGCCAAGCCCTTCATTTGGAGCCAGACCCTGTGGATGCTCGAATACAACATCCGGAGCGCCTCGATCATCGGATATGTCGGTGCAGGCGGCATCGGCATCTGGTTACACACGTACCAGGAACTGGGCCAATGGGACCGCTTCTGCGCCGTCCTTTGCTGCATCCTCGCGATTGTTCTAGTCCTCGACTACGTCGGCGAACGGATCCGAAAGCAATTCGCGCCCATCTGAGAGAGTCCAGGCTAGGGCCAGCCCGCCCGGGCTCTATTCTCGGCTCGCATCCAAAAACAGGTAACTGGGATTCCCGCGTTCAGCGGCGCAAGTTGTTGGTCGTGGCGGATAGTCACAGCCGCTGTCGAACAGAAAAGCGCGCCGGGGCTATCCATTTTCCGCAATCAGGCAGGCGAGGGGATATTCACCGAAAACCGCTCTCTGCCACTGCCTCGTGAAGCGGCGCCCGAGCCACGGAGCTCCGCGCCGGGTTGGCAGCACCATCGCACACAACCACAGCCTGCTTCCTACGGGCGGGGTGCTAATTCGCCAACCCGGAAAAAATCTTCCATGCGTCGGCGCAAATCCATCTGGAAGTTTTCTGCCATTTCCTCGAGCACGGCCAAGCGGCGTTTGATTGCCTCGGAATTTCCTCCAGCGGCCAACAATGTAGCCCGCTCACTTTCCATTCGGATTTGAAACGCATTTTCAAGTTCGACCAATGATTCAATGAATGCCTTGGCTGCCCGTGAGCGTTCAATTCCTGTGACCAAAGAGTCCTCCAAGGGACGATTGCGGGTGAGCGATGCGAGCCCATCGGTGGTCGCCTGGTCGATGTATCTGGAGTAGTTGGTGAGGAAAGCCCGGTGATTCTTATCAAAGCGCATTTCATCGCAATCGACTAATGTGTCGTAGGGGCCTGGTTTGCTAAAGAATTTCATCATCAATGGAATGGTATCGACAAGAAGGAAGAGGGCGATCAGGAGCAGGTAGGCGGTAAGGGCGAAGTGTCCCCCCTCCTCACCGCGTTCAAACAGGGCGTGGAGCGCCAGAGTTTGAGTCAAGAGATCCTGACGAGGCGCCTCTCTGATCGCGGCCAGTTGGGCCTGATGGGTGGCCGCAGTGAGGGCGAGATCATTTTGCAAACGCTCGAGTTCCCGGGTGCGGAGCTCGATCTGTTGGTTGATTCCGGCCCGCACCACCTCCTGTTGACTCACAAAATTGGAGGCCTGCTCTTCCTCGACTTTGCGCCGAAGTTCCTGTTGTGAGACCAATTGCTGCTGCACAAGAGAGCGCTCGCTCTGCTGAAGTTCCTCAAATTCTGCCGTCAAGCCGGCCTCGGTCATGTCGATCTGGCGTTGCAGCAATTGGCGTTGCGCGGTCAGGTGCTCGATCTCAGATGCGAGCCTGAGGGTTTCTGAGCGCCGCCAGGCCAACTGATCGGCTTCCACGCTCTTGGCTCTTGGTCCGACGCCGATCAAGCCACTGCGCTGGCCATTAATTTCCCGCTCGTATTCCTTTTGCCAATAATCAAGCTCGCCCTGAAGCGTTGCAAGCTGAGGGGTGAGTTCCTCCAACTGGGAGGTGACCTTCGTCAGGCCTTGTTTCATGGGTCCCTGCGCCAGGGTGACCCGGGTTTCGAGCGTATCCAGCGCCTCTTTCCCTGCAGCGAATTTGGCGGCCGCACGCTCGGCAGCGTTGTCTTCCGGCGCCGTAATGAAGGTGGCCTGGTATGTTTGGGCGAGTTTCTCGCGTTGTGCGGCCAGGCCATTTTCAACTGCGGCAATTCTCACCTCCATTCCCGCTTGCTGCTCGGCACCGGATTCCTGGAGTTTTTCGAGGTCAATCAAACGGTCACGTTCGATTTCGGCATGAATGGTATCCTTGAAAAGCATCAACGTTAGCGGATGCGCGATTGTGATTCCGAGGAGCACTGCCACGCAGAATCGGAGCCCAAATTGACCGAACTTGCCATGCCACGCCATGTAAGGCCGGTAGGAGGCCAATAGGGCGCGGTCGATTGCCAGAATGATGAAGGCCCAGAGCGTTGCGACGGAATAAATGATCCAGGTGGCGCTGGTCAGAGTGGAAACCGCGTAGGAAGCAGCCATGAAAGCAAAGAGACAGGGAACGAGCACAGTTGCTCCGAAGGCGACATATTTTCGCTGCTCCCAGTTGGGGCATTCTTCGAGAGTTCGCGCTCCAGACCCCGAGAGCCAGAAGAAGATATGCTTAAACATTCCAGACATCTCCCGAGCCTGTGTCTCCGCCGCCGCACCTGCAAGTAGAATCCGACCGACTAGGCGCAATTGTCACCATCGAATGAGAGAATGGCGCACGAGCAGCGAAATAACTTTTGTGTTCGCTCTTTGTTTTGGGGTGTCCGAGCTCTCGAAAAGAGAAATTCCTAGGAGTCCAGAAATCGGGAAGCGGTTGAATTGGCGGTTTCAGCGGGGTCGCTAAACCGTGCTCGCAGCACGGGGCAGGGAAATGAAACCGTTGGTGGGAATGAGTTAAAACAGGAACGGTAAGCACCCCGATGATGGAGAAATCGAATCGCGAACATCGAGCACCCCGATCAAACATTCCAGGCGAACTTTCTTTTGCGCATCGACAACAAAATATGGCTCCCAAGGTAGGACTCGAAC
>JBDNGG010000201.1:0-5824 GCA_041689405.1 Terrimicrobiaceae bacterium
CGTTGTGCGGAAGATCGCGCCATCCCGCGCGCGCGCCTGAATGGCTCGCTGCAGCGAGGTCGCCGGTGGGCAGGTCCTCCAGTCGGGTGAATTCTTGAAAACTCGTTCGACCATTTGATCGCAGTTCGTCAACAGCGATGGCAAGGGATGAAAGAGACCAGCAAACTGCGCAATTCCCGAAGACCCCGGGAGGCAAGACAAGAACTCGCGATCCAGCAACCACGAGTCACACCAATACGCCTGCCAATCGAACTCAGGAAAACATCGCGGAAAAATTTTCGCCGCATCAAGTAATGATTCCACGCAAACCGCGCGGGATAGCTTCTCGCCACTCGGCACATGCACTTCGAGAACCAGATTCCCCTCACCCAAGACCAATTGCCACTCCCGGGCGTCGAGCGACTCAGGCTCACTCCGAAACCGACCGGTCATCGGATCGACGGGATTCCCCACGACGGCGGATTCCGACTGCGTGAGCAGTGTGGTAAAACCATCAGCCTCGTCCCCCGGCAACCCGTCCGCCCGGCACAAGAGTCCGCTGCGCGCCAATGCGATGACATCGCCTCCGCGCTCCGCGTAAATAAAAAAGTCTCCCGCCAAGGGCCGCGGCAGAAATTGGAGGCGTCCGATTTGCAGGAGCCCTCGCAGAACGTGATTAGAGAACCAGCTCAACGGCAATGTTGCCCGCGGACTTCGGTCCTCTTGGATTTCCTCGACCCATCGTTGCAAATCCTTCGCTGTCGCTTGCGTTACTGCTGGCGGCACTCCCCGTCGCCGGTGATCCTCCATCATCGCCAGTAGCCCTGCCGCCACCAGCAACGCACACCATCCCAGGTCGGAAGCCCGTTCGCTTTCGCGCATTTGACCGGACAGATACTGCTGGCATTCATCGAGGAAGGCCCTCCGTGAACTCTCATCCAAAACGATTCTGCGGGCTGTTTCGTCGAAGAATGCCAGCAACGCATTGCTGAAACCGAATGGCTTCAGCTGCTCATACCGTGCATCCTCCTCTAACAACCGCTCCCCACTCACTGGCTGCACCCCCGCAAATCGATTGGCCAAACGTCCACGACTACCCCGTCTTCGATAACGAAAAATTGATCAAATAAATTCACCGTCGGGTCGCAATGCGAGACCACCAGTGAGAGCTGTTCACCCAACCGCGGCAGGCTGGCAGGGTCACCTGAGATTTTCCCGAATTCATCTCCAAACCAATCGTATTGCAGCCCCGGCTCCACGACTATCGGCGTCGCTCCGTCGCGATACAAGGCCTTCAGTCCGGCATCCACCGTGACGAACGCCGGTTGATTCGCGCTGACCACCGTGGTCAAGAGCGTGAGCGCTGGAGGAAAGTCATCGAAGCACAATCGACTTTCTGCCGACGAGATAGCTAGATACTCCGCGTCCATCAAAGCATAACTGCCCGCCTGAATCTCGGTTACTTCGGGACGGTTGACATCGAACATGTGGCTCCCGGTTCCACCGACGGAAAAAATTGGCTGGTTGACACCGAGTTCTTTCAAAATTTCGAAAGCCCGCACGCCGACATCCGAAGCCCGGCGATTGACCTCCCGCCGTTCGGCAAAATCGGCGATATGCTGAACATGCCCGGCGTAGGCCTGCACTCCGACAATCTCCAGCCCCGGGATGCAAATCGCCGCCTCGGCGAAGGCGCGGAAATTGGTCAAGGGAATTCCGGTGCGCCCGAAGTTCGCATCGACATCGAGCAGACAACGCAGGCGACGATTCCTTGAGGCAAATTTAGCAGCAAGACCGTCGGCATTGCCCAGGTCATCGAGCGTCACCGCAAACCCCGGATCGATCTCGGCACATTCGACGACGAGTTGTTGCGCATACGCAGTGATCGCCGGGCTTGTGAGCAGGACGCCCCGGATTCCCGCGGCGATTAATCCACGAGCTTCGGATGCCTTCGCCGCGCAGATGCCCACCGCTCCGCAAGCAATCTGCCGTGCGGCGAGTCGCGAGCACTTGTGAGTCTTCGCGTGCGCCCGGAGCTGCTTCCCGTGGCTTGCGACGATCTTTTGCATGTTGCGGAGATTGCAATCGAGCTGATCTCGATCCAGCAACAGACAAGGCGTCGGTAAATCCGCCCGCTTTACCCCAAGGTGATCTCCATTTTTCACAACTTCTTTACGCATCCGACAGGTCCGTTATAGCCGGAAGTGCCCGAACAGCACAACTCACGACGCCGAAATTCGTTGGCGGGGAAAATGTCACCGCGATCAATCCTGGCAGCAGTTCCTGCACCGATGCGTCCAGCCCGTCGCACTGCGTCTCGTATTTCGGCCCGGCTTCGAGGCAGACCAAGAACGAGCGCCGCCGTGAAGTAGAACCGGCCGGCACCGACACCTCCGCCGAGAAAGTGCGGTTCGACTCCTCGAAATGGGAAGTCACTACCCACGCATCAAATCCCACAGTGAAGGTGCCGGGACAATAGCAGGCCGCGAAAAAAATCATCACCGGCGTCGAGAGTCCGGAAAACTGGTGCCACCCGCATCCCCTCCCCGTTTCGATCAAAAAGTGCTCGAAGCAGTTGTAAGTCTCATCCACTTCGGCGCGCCAGGTTTCCAAAGCACGCTGCGCAATGGCGAGAGCGAGTTCAGGCCTGCCGAGGTCGAGCATCGTTTTCCAGAAGAACCACTGGTGCGGAAACCACACGGTGCCGGACCAATAGCCATCCACCCGGTAATACGGCGCGCTGGCGTCCACCGCCGAAAGACCGATCTTGCTCCACAGCCGCGAGGGGTCAAACAACCAGCCGAGCAACTGATCAACCCGGTCCGCGTCGCAAATTCCCGCCACCAACGGGAACAGACCGTCAAGTCCAAGATTCAAGTTCGCGCCACCCGCATCCCGTAGCAAGTGCGACGGCTGCCCCGCCTCATCGTGTACGACGTAGGAATAACACCCAGCCTCCGCGTCCCAGCAATGCTGCTCCAGAGCCTGACTGAACCTCACAATATCCGCCTCGTACCCGGCAATGTCCGCCTCGTGACCCACCGCACCGGCAGCCAGAATCAGCGTCTTCGCGCACCGGATCGCCAGCGCGGTCGTGATGACCGGCGTCACAGTCGCCTCCAACCCCTGCACGTGAACATGCTTTTGAGCTGGATAGTCATCCCACCCTCCGGAGTTGTAAAAGTAATCCCAGGGTCGAAGCAGATTCGAGGCAAGATCGCCGGTCGTCGAACCCGCCGCGATCCCTGCATAAAAGAGGTAATACTGACGGACCGACGCATACCGCGCGGCGAGCGCCACCAGGTCGTTCGTTCGATTCCAGATCTCATGATAGAGGTGGATTTGCATTGGCACCATGCTGCCGTGCTGAATAAAAGCGGCGTGCGGATTCCCTGCTTCCGTCAGATACTGGTCGAGATTTTCTTTAGCCTGGTGAGGCGAAATCTCCAGCAGGCCAAGCCCGATGAACCCGGAATCCCACGTATACAAGCTATTCCACCAGCGCCCGGGAGGCCGATGACGAATCTGCTGCCGCTGCGTATACACCGGGTAAACCGCGTTACTCAGGGTTGTCGCCACCATCCGGTTCTGGCTGAAGGTAAAGGCCGCACCGCCAGGATTGGGTTGGAAAGCGAAGACCTTTGGCCGCCGCGATTCGTGGAGAAATTCCCGTCGGTCCCCCGCATAGGTTCCGCCTTCCCCGGAAAATTCTTCGAGCGTTTGCCGCACACTCGCTAGTGACCCCGAGCAGACTACGCCCCACACGGTAGAGCGGCTCTTCGGCGCAAGCGGTAATGGTCGCATGTGCACGTTGAGAAAGTGACCCAATCCGTTACCCCGAAGCGTCTCCTCCACGTGATCGTGCGTTTTGTAGCGAAGGAAGCTGTCCAGCTCATCATGCAGGATTTCCCGAACAACGAAACCCGGATAATCCCAGGCGATCCCGTAGTGGCTCGGAGCATCCGGATATTTGAGAATGAATTCCGCCCCCGACTGCGATCTGCGGCGATTAGATGCAACGGAGATCCGCTCGGGCACAGGATCCCATTCCTTTACTTCAAATTTCAGTTCTCCATCGTCCGCTGAATGAATTGCAAGCGCGTGGACTTCCAGGCCGGCGCAGGAGGACGTCGTCTCGATTTCCAGTTCGTGAATTCCCGCAGCAAGGTCACCTACGGACAGCGAGTGATTCACTGCCTCCACATCGTCAAACCCGAGCGTTGCTTCGCAGAAGCCCCGCACTTTCACCGATCCCCTGCCCTGCAACCGGATGACCAACACCGCCCGCCGCAGCCCTCGCTCCAGCCGAAATTGATAACGAACACGGTCGCCGGCATCCCCACCAAAGCGCCCGCCGAGTGCGCTGCCGTCCAGCACATCTTGCCGCCGAATCTCTCCGCGCAACAAACCATCTGCGACGAGAGCATCACCGGGCAAGCGAACCGCAAACTCCACTGCCTCGTAGTCAATCGGGTGCTTGAGCACGGCTTTGTTTAACCAGTCACCCTGCGTCTCGATCCGGCGCATGGGACGTTGCGTGAAATTATCAACGCTGGGAAATTGCATCGTGGCGACCGCGTGCAGCGAGACTGGCACCGGGCGGTCCATCGCGTTGACGAATTCACACCGCACCAATGCTCCCTCCCCGTTCAACAATTGCACGTAAGTCACATCCAAATAAAGTTGGTCCTTCCAAATCAATTCGTGCCGGAAACTAACGCTCTCGAAATTCGGCGCACACTCCCATGGATGCCAGCCGGATTCCCACGTCGCACTGGGAACGTCCAGCCGACGACGATAAAGACCGGGGAAAACACTGAAGTCGAAGCGTAGCCCGTGTTCGGCCTCGGCAACGTGGGAAATCCCAGCATATCGCTTTGAGTACGGCCCCCAATTCGGAAGCGAGAGATCGTGATTTTTAGGCAAAAACATTCCAAGCTTCCGACAACAACCCGAATCAGACCACCAGGCATCTTCTCGCATCAATCGCCCGAAGAACCGGCACAAAATGCGTGACCGCGAAGCATCTATCCATATTAAGCGGATTTAAACTGCTGTCGTGCCTCCAGTCAAAGCCGTTCCGCTGGACAGGCAATCTGACCAACCCCCCACCCATCCCAACCCGGCAGGCAGATCTCCAGTGGTTACAAAATATTACCACCCCGATTTCAGTTGCGATCCGCATGGGAACGAGTGCTTTTTGTAAATCTAGCTTAACGTGACTTTCAACCCCACGATCGCCTCGGGTTGATTCATGTGACAAATTTAAATATGAGAGTCGGGAAAAAGATCAGCTTACGGCTCGCAGTTGGCAAATGCCGGGCGGGACAGCGTCTCGTCTTCACCCCATCATTCACTTCACCCATCTATGAGTCAAACAATCTGGAAATCTCTCTCCTCCCAAGCGGATCAACTTGCGCAACGAGCACTGGCCGATATTGACAGCCTGGAGAAATGGAAAAGCGAACTGCCTTCCAGACGCCGCGAACTTCTCCGGAGCCTTGGCTTGGACCCTTGGCCGAGCCGCAGCGTGCCGACGGTGCGCGAATTTGGGGATTTCACCGGCGACGGGTTTCGCGCTCGAAAGATCGCCTATGAACTGCTGCCGGACTGCTGGGGCGCGGCGACGATATACTATCCTACCGCATCACCCGGCGGCAACTTCCCCGCCGTGCTGTATTCCTGCGGCCACTCGGCGACCGGGTCTTGGCATTTTCAGGCGCATGCCCTCCTCTGGGCGCGGCGGGGCTACGTGTGCCTGATCCTCGATTCCCTCGAACAGAACGACAACCCGGGCGAACACCACGGTTTTAACCTGCATTGGCACCACCACCGTATCGCCCTC
>JBDNGG010000202.1:0-8255 GCA_041689405.1 Terrimicrobiaceae bacterium
GGAAAATAATCCGGCGGCACATCGCTGACCGTCAGGACCGACTTCTCCCGCATGGCTTGGCTCGTTAGACCGCCCACGGGATGATCCTGGTCGGACCCGTCTGAAGCTTGCGCGGGAATCGCATAGGCACCCACGAGGGAGAGGTGCCCCTCTTCCCCGGCAAAATACATGGCCCCGACCTGGGCGTTGAGATAGCGGGCGACAAAGCCGACGATCTTTTCGCCGAGCTGCCCGACCTCCTACTCACCCTGCAGCCGGTCACTGAGTTCGTTCTGCCCCGCCCTCAGCCAGGCCTGCGTTTGCATTTCGCGAAAATCCCGCGAGGACATGACGGCGGCGGCGACGATAAGGAACAACAAGAGGGCTGATCCAGCCCAAGTGACGAACGTCGAGAAGGCGGCGGCCCGCTCCCATTCCAGCGTGCGGGCATCGAGTGTCTCGCGCTCGACGACCTGCATTTCGCCGATCAACGCACTCAGACGTTCCATCATCACCTGCCCTCGGCTCGAACGCACCAGCTCGACCGCGGCTTCAGACTGACCGGCGTTCTTCAATTCGACGCCTTCCTTAAGAATTGCCATCCGGTCGGCGGCGAG
The DNA here is from genome assembly GCA_041689405.1 of Terrimicrobiaceae bacterium. Taxonomy (GTDB): domain Bacteria; phylum Verrucomicrobiota; class Verrucomicrobiia; order Chthoniobacterales; family JAATET01; genus JBDNGG01. The sequence continues at coordinate 597 of JBDNGG010000202.1, forward strand.
GCGTTCGACGGCCTCAAATCGCTGTAGTTGCGCCCGGTTGTCTGCCGCCAAGCGCCGAATATTCGTGAGGTTGTCCGGCAGTTCGTTGAGCGCGGCCATGTACGGATCGAGATACGACTTGTCACCGATCAGCAGATAGCCGCGGTGACTCGATTCCGCGTCCGTGAGCGTGGAGACCGAGGCCTCGAGCGCTTTTGTCATTTCGAGCGCTTGCAGCATCTGTTGTGTGCCTGTCGATCTAGCCTGCAGGGTGCGATAGGAGACCACCGATATGGCCAGGACGGCGATCAGGGCAACAATGAAGCCGACCAGCGTCTTTCGTGGCAACGACGAACCCCAGCGGTAACCCGGCGCGGCGGTCGGGCGATCTTCTCCGGAGCGCTGGTCAGGCGGACTCGGCAGCGGCGTTTTATTGTCCATAGATTCTTTTGTCATGATTTTTTCTCGGTGGGCGGATTGAACCTATCCGCCCAGGCGGAGGTCCGAAAATCTTGAGGTCGCACCGATTCGCGGCGGTCGCGTCCAGCGCCTCGGCAATGATGGCGGATGATTCGTTGGATGCTCGTAGTGTCGTCAGTCATGGGGATGGAGGCGTGGGTTCCCTATTCAAGGGTGGTCCATGCGTTGCCGTGTTGCCCGGCCTGGACTGGTATTTGAGTCAGCAACTGCTTGATCTGATCCATGCTCACGGGCTTGACGAGGTGAGCGAAAAAACCGGCTTCTTTCGAGCGTTCGAGATCGGCCTCCATGCCGTAGCCGCTCAGGGCGATGCCGGGGACGGGCCGGATGCTTTGAATCTGCACCATCAGATCAATGCCGCTGCCGTCGGGCAGGCCGAGGTCGCTGATGACAGCATCGAAGTGTGCGGCTTTGTATGCGGTCAGAGCGTCGTGAACGGTGGCGGCGGTGGTGACGAGATGGCCGCTGCGGGTGAGCAAGCGCTCCAGCACCGTGCGTGTGGCTTCATGATCTTCGACGACGAGCAGGGACAGCACGCGCACGGGCAGGGCGGGCGTCGCGTTTTGTTGGCTGGCAGCGGCGGGTGCGGGGACACTGTTGAGGGTGACGGTAAAGTTCGCACCGCGCCCGCGGCCTTGGCTTTCCGCTTTGATCTCGCCAGCGTGGGCGGTGACGATGGCGCTGGAAATCGCGAGCCCCAAGCCCAGCCCGCCGTAGCGATGATCTCCGGTGACGTCGGCTTGCTCGAAGGCGTTGAAAATTTGTGGCAACATTGCCGCGCGGATACCGATGCCGTCGTCTACTACGCTGATGAGTATCCGGCCTTCGGCGTCGTTGCGAGTGCTCACGGTGATGCTGCCATCAGCGGGAGTGAACTTGACGGCGTTCCGCAGGAGGTTCCAGAATACCTGCTGGAGCCGCGCAGGATCGGCCAGCGCGTGATAGTGCACGGCATCCAGTTTCAAGACGATGCGTAAATGTTTTCCCAAGCCGTCGCTGCGGATGATCTCGTCGGTGTGGCGGAGCAGATCGTGGACATCAGCGGGCACGCGCTCGATGGAGAACTTGCCGTGGATGATGCGGGTGAGGTCCAGCAGGTCATCAATGAGGCGCGCTTCGAGTTCGATGTTGCGGCGCATCATGTTGAGCTGTTCGCGCACCTCGGCAGGCAGCGATGGATCACCGGCGAGAGCGGTGGCGCTCATCAGCACGGGGGTCAAAGGCGTGCGCAACTCATGACTAAGCGTGGCGAGGAAATTGTCCTTGGCATTGTTGGCAGCTTCCGCGTGCTCCTTGGCCTCGATCAGCGCGGCACTGCTTTGCTTAAGCTCGGTGATGTCATTGTGAACCCCGACCCATTCGCGGACTTCGCCGTCCCCGCCGATAACCGGCACCGCCCGGATCGAACACGAGCGCCAAGCGCCATCGCGCCGGCGCACGCGATGTTCAAACTCAAACAGCCGCTTTTCCGCCACCGCCGCATTCCAGGCGTCGATGGTGGGCTGGGCATCGTCGGGATGCACCGCCTGGGCCCAGCCGTGGCCCTGATATTCCTCCAGAGTTTGGCCGGTGAACTGGGCCCAGCCGGGCTGGTCGCCTTCCATCATGCCCTGCGCGTTGTGCGTCCAGATGAGATTGCTCACCGCGAGCGCCGCCACGCGGAAACGCTCTTCGCTCGCCCTCAGCTTTTCCTCGGCAGCGCGGCGCACCGCGATGTCCATCGCCGATGGAATGAGATGCGTGATGCGTCCTTCTGTATCGCGCAGCGGCGCGACTTGGAAATCGATCCACACCCGCGTGTCGTCCGACATGCGCACGGGCACGTCGTAGCGCATGATTTCGCCGCTGGCGGCACGCTCGCACGCGTCCCGCAATTGCGCCTGAATCTCGGGGGAATAGCTCCACCAGTAGCAGTCCCAGAACTTCTTCCCGAGCACCTCGCTGGCCGGGATGCCCGCCGCCGCCAGCGGCGCACGGTTCACATCGGTCAACGTTCCGTCCGCCGTCGTCACGCCGACGAAGGCAAAAAGATTGTTTAGCACACGGCGGGTGAATTGCTCGCTCTCGCGCAACGCCTCTTCCACCTGCTTGCGCTCGGTGATGTCGCGGACAATTTTTGATGCGCCAACGACCTTCCCCTCCGCGTCCTTGATTGGGGAAATGGTGAGCGAGACCGGCAGGCGGCGACTGCCCTTCGTCATGCGCTCGGTTTCGAAGTGTTTGATGGCCTTACCGGAGAGAATCTGCTCCAGAATTTGCTCCTCCTCGTAAAGCAGATCGGGCGGGGTCAGATGCAGGTTGAGATTACCGATGATTTCTTCCGCGGTGTAGCCAAACAGCCGCTCCGCGCCCGCATTCCATGTGGTCACGGTTCCGTCCAGCGCCTTGCTCAGGATCCCGTCATCGGCGGATGACACGATCGCGCCAAGGCTGGCCAACATTTCCTCCGCCTGCACGCGCTCGGTGATGTCTTCGATGGCCAGCAAAATGGGCTCGGGCATGCCCTCGGCGTTGTCCATGCGGCGGGCATTGAGCAGCATGGTGCGTGTTCCGATGCTGGCAAACTCGTGCGTCACCTTGAAGCCGTTGAAGACATTTTTCTTCGGGATGATTTCCTCGAGCAGTTCGCGCAGTTGGGGAATGTTCCACTGGCCGTTGCCGACCTCGTAGATCAAGCGGCCTTCGGTGTCGGCGGGGACCACCTTGAAGTCGGTGTAAAAAGCCTCGCTGGCTGTGTTCACCCGCAGGTCGGCACGCAGGACGAGGAAGGGCACGGGGGTCGTCCGCAGGGTGGCTTCCGCGTAATCCAGCGCGCGTTTGAGTGCAAACTCACTCTCCCGCAGTTTTTCTTCCGTTTGTCTGCGTTCGGCGATTTCCGCCTGCAATTGCTCATTTAATTTTACCGCATCTTCCGTGAGTTCATGCTGGCGCAGCCCGGCGATCAGCAGCGCCTCGTTCATCGCTGTCCTCTGCTCCCCGCTGTTGCGCATATCTGCGTAAGCCTCGTTGCGGAATTGCGCAAGGTTCAGGTGCGCGCCGACTCGGGCGAGCAATTCCTGCGCGCTGAACGGTTTCACCAAATAATCGTCCGCGCCGGAATCCATCCCGGCGACGCGGCTTTCTTCTCCGGCGCGAGCGGACAGCAGCACCACCGGAATGCTGCGCGTGCGCGGGTCGGCGCGCAATTCGCGCAGCAGCCCGTAGCCGTCGAGGCGCGGCATCATCACGTCGCTGAGAATGAGGTCGGGCGGGTTTTCGAGCGCGGCAATCAAGGCCGCTTCGCCATCAGCCACGGCTTGGACGAGATAACGTTCGCTCAAGAGTCGGCGGACGTAATCGCGCATGTCGGCATTGTCATCCGCTAGGAGGATGCGGGGGAGCGCGCGCGTTTCGGGTGCTCCGTCTTGTGGCGAGCTGGAAGTGAGCGGGGGTTCCGGCGCGACGCCCGCGCTCCCGTCCGGCAACCACCGCATCGCTTCCTCGACGTAATGACTCGCCGTCAGCGCCGTGGAAGCCAACGCGCAGTGCACCTCGATGTGGTCCGCCGGAAGATGCGCCGTGCCTTTCGGAAGGGTGACCGTGAAGGTGCTGCCTTTTCCAAAAATACTTTCGAGGCCGACCGTGCCGCCGTGGAGCTTGACCAATCCCTGCACGAGCGCCAAGCCGATGCCGGTGCCTTCGTGCGTGCGCGATTGCGCACCTTCGACCCGATGGAAGCGTTCAAAAATGCGCGGGAGTTCTGCGGCGGCAATGCCCGTGCCGGTGTCGCGCACGGCCAATTGCACCGTATGGCCGGTGTCTTTTTGCGTGATCTGGATTTCTCCGGCCAACGTGAATTTGAAGGCGTTGGAGAGCAGGTTCAAAACGACTTTCTCCCACATGTCGCGATCCACATAGACCGGCTCGGCGAGCGGCGGGCAATCCACGAGGAGTTTCAGCCCGGCTTTCTCGATGGTAGAACGGACGACGCTGGCGAGATCGCCCGTCAACACGGCGAGATCGGTCGGCGCATACGAGGCCTGGATGCGGCCGGCTTCGAACCGCGAAAAGTCGAGCAGCGTGTTAACAAGGTTCTGGAGCCGGAGGGAATTGCGATGGATGACGTCAAGTTGCGTCCGCACTTCCGGCGTCAAGGAGTCTGGCGGTAACGCGAGCAAATCTTCGGTCGGCTCGAGCATCAAGGTGAGCGGCGTGCGAAACTCGTGGCTGACATTGCTGAAAAACGTCGTCTTGGCGCGGTCGATCTCGGCGAGCTTTTCGGCCCGCGCGCGCGTTTCCTCAAGGGCGCGGGCACTGACGACGGCGTTCGTAACGGCAGAAGCCAGCAGGTCGTGGAACCCGCGATACATTTCATCGACCTGGAGACGCGGACTGATTCCCACGACGACGACGGCAATCGGCCGATCCGCTCCGGGCGGCATGATCGGCAACAACACCGCCGCTTTGATGAATTCAGGAAATGAGCCGGAGCAAATTTTTCCGAAGCGCAGTTCCACGTCATCCACTTGCAACGCCGCGCCCGCCAGAGACACTTCGGCCAACGGCCACGAGGAATTTCCCGGCACCCCCAGGTCCACGAGTTCGGGCGCCGCCGTTATCCCGGCGCTGAGTCCCGTTGCCGCGACCAGCCGCGCCACCTTTTTCACCTCGTCGAGCCGGTAAATCAGGACAAACGGCAGATCGAGTTCGAATCCCGCCAGCGTTTCAGTCGTGAGCGTGAAGGCTTCTGCGATGGATTTCGCATGGCCCGTGCGAGTGGCCATGTCGCGCAACGCGCGGGTGCGGCGTTCACCCAGCATCTTGGGTGTCATCTCGATCACCGGATGAAAAAGTCCGGCCAGCCGCCCGGCCTCATCGAGAATCGGACTAAACGAAAGCGTGAAAAAACATTCCTCCGTATAACCGTGGCGTTCGAGGAAGATGTGCTGATTTTCCAGAAAGGCGGTGTTGCCCGCGAGCGCGGAATCGTGCGCCGCGCCGATGACAGGCCAAGCCTCGCGCCAACATTCAGGAAAGTTCTGCCCCATCGAGCGTGGATGTTTGTCGCCGCAAATCACGCGGTAGCCGTCGTTGTAAATTTGAACGAGTTCCGGCCCCCAGATAATGCAAATCGGCAAATCCGAGGCGAGGCAGATGTTGACCGTCGTGCGCAAACTCTGCGGCCAGGATTCCCTCCCGCCCAGAGGCGTACGCGACCAATCCATCGAGCGGATCAACTGGCCCATCTCGCCGCCAGCCACAATCCAGTCTGTCCCCGGTTTTTGTTCAGGGATTTGATCTTCGCTCATGGGGTATTTCTCGTGAAAGTCATTTCAGATAGCGACCGGACACTAAGTGATGAAGGTATAGCCGGAAGCCCAGAACGGCGTCAGTGTCGCGCGCACCGCAGTCCTCTGCCGCTTTTCTTTCGGCACAAACATCCTTTGCGTCACGATATTCATTTTACCCTGCATAAACTTCACTTGCGCCGCGTGGCTTTCGGCTCCGTCGTCGGCTCCTTGCGCCGAGCGGCTTTCGGTTCCGGCGTCAACCCAGGGGGGGGTAACTGTAGGCTAGCCTTCGGTTCCGGCGGAGCCTCGTTCGGAAGAACGCCGATGCGCTCCGGCAACCCGGTGGTCAGGCGCACATAATCCGTCTGACGCGGGCCGATCACCACCACGCCTTCGTCGGTGATGACATATTCGCGGATGTCTTTGCTGTGATTGCCGCCGCGCATTTTTATCACGATCATGACTTTCCGCAACTGGCCATCAATCTCCACGTAACGCAGCCGGATGATGTCATCGGTGAGAAACGAAATCGTGTAATGGCTGAACAGCATCGCGGTAAAGGTGTCCTCGATCTCGACCGTGGAAATGATCGTCACCCCCGCGCCGGTCAACGCCGCGATCATGCGGTAGAGCGATTCCCGAAAGTCGGCGCGGAAATCGGGCGCCAGCGCCATTTCAAATCCGACCAGCGAATCAATCGTCAGCCGCGTGGCGTTGAGCCTTTCCACCGCATCGAGAATTTCCTGCATCGTTTCATCCACCGAAAGATCCAGCGGACGCAGATAAAGAATTTCGAGCTGGCCGTTTTTTTGCGGTGTCTCCAGATCCAGGCCAAAAGAGCCTGCCCGCGCCACGTAGCCCTTCGGACGCTCCTCGAAGACGGCCGCGACGCACGCTTCTCCCTGGCGGATCCCTTCGGCGATAAATTGGGTGGCGATCGCCGATTTACCCGTGCCCGAAGGTCCGGCGATCAGCATGCTGTCGCCTTCCAAAATGCCGCCGTTCATCATCTTATCCAGTTCGGGAACACCGGTGGAAAGACGCCGGGGTTTGGACGACCGCTGTTTTTTCCCAACCAATCCAAGCGTGCGGGAGAAGGCTTGCAGCCCGTCACCGGTGATGCGGATGGTGTGCAATCCCGGCACCGAGTTCTGCCCGCGCAGCTTCATGATTTGCAACTTCCGCACCACGGAATTGCGCATCGTATTCTGGGTGAGCCAGAACAGGCCGTCGCACACGGTGAACAAGGGATTATCGCGCAATTCCCCCTCGGAGTATTCGCCGATCAGAAAGGTCGTAGCTTCCCAACTGGTCAGGAAAAGGGCCAAACGCTGGATGAAACCTTGCAGTTCTCCCTCTGTGCCATCGCCCATCGCCTTGCGCACCACGGTGCGGAAGGAGTCCACCACCACGATGCTGGGGCTGCACTCCGCCACTTCCCGGGTGATTTCCTCCAGCACCGCGCCCATGTCCTTGTCCAGAACCACGTCGCTTAGATTGATGAAACGGACGGCTTTGCCCAGCTTGGCGGGGTCGAAGAAGGAATACTGCTGCTGGTAGCGCAGCATCTTAATCGCCGGTTCCCCGAGCACAGTGAAATATAGCGCGGGCTTCTGCGGGGTCGCATTCGCGAAGATGATCTGATGCGCCAGCGTGGTCTTGCCGCAGCCCGGCGCGCCGGCGATGATATTGAAGGAAAATTCCGGCAGCCCGCCGCCTAGGATTTCATCGAGCCCGCGCACGCCGGTGGACAGTTGGCGGATTTTCACTTTCTCCGGCTGATTCAGTTTTTTTGCCGGCTTAGGCACCGGTGTTTGTTTTTTCTTCATTGTGATTTGTTTGTTCAAAAATCCAGTTCGTCCAACTCCGGCCAAATGTCCCGCAGCAAACTCACCGTCAAAGCGGACCCGATAAAGGTCACCAGCAACCC
>JBDNGG010000203.1:0-15411 GCA_041689405.1 Terrimicrobiaceae bacterium
AGGAAGTTCAGTGCTGCGACCGTCCAGATCGTGCAGGGAATCACGTTGGCCGCGATCAGGCACCATCCGGACACCACAACAACGAACCCACCAAGCGCCACCCGCAGCACGGGTTTGCTGCCGATGGCATCAATCACTCGCCCGGTGAGCAAAAGCGACAAAAGCGGCCCCAGAAATGTCACACCGGACAAATACAAAATCAGCTCCGGTTTAAATCCCGGAATCTCCCGAAGGAACTCGATGGAAAAAATGCTGATACTCCCGATCACGATCATGAAAAGCAGGTTAAAAACCACCAGCCGGAAAAATGGCGCATACTGCAGCATGGCCCGCCAAGGGACTGCCTGTGCGGATCGGGTGACGACATCGCCCGCCGGGGCATCCGGAATCCGCTTGATGAAATACAGGCTCGCCGTGCCTCCCAGCGCGCTCACAAGGAAGACCAACGAGTATTCCCAATTATCTACGTGACCGGTCATGACGATCGCCGACACCAATAACGCAAACAGGCTGCCGAGGTAGATGAAGAATTGGTCGAATGCTAAAAACCGTCCACGCTCCGACTCTGGAATAATGGCCGCAATCCACGGCATGAACCCGGCCGAGGAGATCCCGCGTAGCAGGTTAAATAAAAATAACACCGCCAGCAGCGAGCAAAGCTTGGAAAGGTTGTCGAGGAACACCATCAGCGGAATCGCTGCCACCACAAAAATAAAAACCGTCCTCGCCCCCCATCCGGATAACACAAACTGCCTGTATGAGCACCGATCCAAAAAGCGCGCCGCCGGGAGCTGCATCACCGTCATCAGCGGAGTAAATGCCGCGACGATCCCGAGCACCGTGGATGTGGCTCCCAGCGATTTGGCAAAAAGAATAATGGGTGCTCCCATCATGATTTGAAATGCCACCGCATTGAACATCTGAAACCAATGCACATTAAACGACCCCGGCGGACACGCCGACGGGATTTGCTGATCCAGCCCTGAATTTTGACTCACGTTTTGACAAACTAATCTGTTGAATTCAGCGATGCCCGACAAAAATTCTCGATCCGCTGGGAATTTCTCCCGATGCAGGTGTATATTCGCAAGCAATATCCGTAATGAGTGACACGAAACCTGACTTCCGAGCCCGCCTTCACGACGTCCCGCACAAGCCGGGCGTTTACGTGATGCGTGATCGGCTCAAGCACATTATTTACGTCGGTAAGGCACGGGACTTACGCAAACGTGTCTCGAATTATTTCATGCCGTCGCGGGCGATCACGGCTGACCGAAAAACGCGCGCGCTCATTGATTCGATATGGGATTTTGAGTTCCACGTGGTCCGCAGTGACGCTGAGGCGGTGCTCTACGAGGGCAAGCTAATCAAAGAATTTCGGCCCAAATACAACGTCAGTTTCCGCGACGACAAACGCTTTTTGCTCGTGCGGGTGAACCCGGCTGATCCTTTTCCGCGTTTCCATCTGACTCGCCTAAAAAAAGATGACGGCGCGCGATACTACGGCCCGTTTGCCCACAGCGGAGCGTTGCGGACCACGCTCAATGCGATCCGAAAGCGGTTTGGTCTCCGCACCTGCAAGCCGGTGGTTCCCACCGAGCGCGACTACCGGCATTGCCTCAATGATGTCATCAAAAATTGCTCCGCTCCCTGCATCGGAAAGATTGCCCAGGATGCTTACCGGGCGCGAGTCGAGGAGGCGTGTCAATTCCTTGACGGAGAATCCAAGAACATGCTTGAGCAGGTCGAGGCTGAGATGCGTGCAGCCGCTGAGAAGTTGGATTTCGAGAAAGCCGCGCAACTGCGCAATCTCCTTGATGACCTTCGGACCACAGCGAAGCCTGTCACGCGATTTACCCGCAAGATGCTTCCGAGCACAGTCAATCCGGTAGAAGATCTCGCCGCGCTGCGCGATGCGCTCGGCCTCCACCGGCCGCCACGGATCATGGAGTGTTTCGACATCTCAAATATCAGCTCTACGCACATCGTGGCATCGATGGTTCGGTTTCGCAACGGAGTCCCGGACCGCGCCAGCTACCGGCGCTATCGGATCAAAACAGTGCCAGGTCAAAACGACTTCGCAAGCATGGCCGAGGTCGTGCGCCGCCGCTATCGCCGCATCCTTGGCGAGGCGGCGTCCATCGTCGGTGAGGACGCTGAATATTCACAGGAACCTATCATTGACGCTGTCCGCCGCCTTACCGACAGCCCTAGCGCCGGATTGGGCACGCTCCCGGATTTGGTCATCGTGGATGGTGGAAAAGGGCAGCTCAGCAGCGCCTGCAAAGAACTTCAAGCCATCGGTCTGCACGAAATGCCGATCATTGGTCTAGCAAAAGAATTTGAGGAGATCCACCGTCCGGGCCGACCGTTGCCGCTTATCTTGCCGCACGACAGCGGAGCGTTGCGACTCCTTCAGCGCATCCGCGATGAGGCCCACCGGTTTGCCAACGGATACCACAGCCTACTCCTCAGCAAGCGTATCAGCGAGAGCGCGCTGGATGAAATCGACGGTGTGAGCGAGGCGCGCAAAAAGGCACTGCTCGCCCGCTTCGGCAGTGTGGAACGGCTCCGAAAGGCGCCAGTGGAAAAAATTGCCGAAGTGCCGGGAGTCAGCACTCGACTGGCAACAGAGATCCTTGAGCGCCTTGCAGCCAGCAAAGCACCACCACGTTCCAAACGCTCCATGGGAGCGCCACGTATTCAATCGCTCCCGGAAGCAGACTGAGCCGCTACGTCCGCGAAAGCACCACTTGGCCTGAGGCCACGGTTTCGCCATCCACGGTGGCGGCTACCTCAAATCCGACCAGGGCACCGAAGTCCGTCGTCATTTTCGCTTCAAGCAAGATCAACTCGCCGGGCCGCACCGCGCGGGGAAATTTCATCGAACGAATGGCGGAGAGCAAAAACCCTCCCGTGCTGGACTCCGTCATCCCGGCGATCCCGGCGACCTGCGCCAACGCCTCCGTGAGGATCACGCCCGGCACAATCGGGTTGCCCGGGAAGTGCCCGGCGAAAAATGCCTCTTCCCCGCTAAACGTTTTGCAACCGAGCGCCGAGGCGCCCGGCAGGACTTCCGTGATGCGGTCCACAAATATAAACGGCTCCCGGTGCGGAAGGCCAAGTTCAGCAGGTGTCATCGCGGCACAATACCGACGATCTGCTCAAGCTGCCAGCACGGTTGCGGGTTTCCGCATTCCGGTGCGGATCGCTGGCAGGATATCGTCCAGTTCGCTCGCAACCACGAAATCGCCCGGGTAGCTCATGTCGCTTAACAAATTGATGAGCGGATCCCAGAATTTCAGTCCGCCTTGGCCCTGACGGTTAAAAATGACAACCGGCTTACCGTCCATGAGCGGATTTTTCTGATGTTTGAAAATCATGAGCGCCAGCAGTTCCTGCAAAGTGCCTGCCCCGCCGGGGAAGATAATAAAAGCATTCGAGTTTTCGATCATCACTTCCATCCGGGTATAGATGTCGGGCCGCAGCCAGAAGCTAGACAACCCGTCCGGCAAGCCTTCCAGCTCGATGATATGGGGCACATTGGAGCCGCCCGCCCATCCGCCTGCGCCCACGGACCCACGCACCACGGCGCCCATGATGCCAGAGCGTCCAGCTCCCGACACGCAACCGATCTTATTTTCTGCTAAAATCCGGCCGAGGCGGTTGCCATCGTCCAAATAGTCGGGGTCCTCCAGCGAGGCCGAGCAAAACACGCAGGCACTGCCGATGTAATCGTCGGGCAGGGGAGTCTCGACGATCGAGATCGGTGACGTTTCCATCTTGTGCCTGCCGGGGTTGGGAATCCCGCCCACGTTAGCGTGATCCAGCATCTCCAGCACGGCTTCCGGAGACGGCGCGGTGAGCAGGTAATCGTTATAATCTTGAAGCACGGTTCCCATATTTCTGAGGTGGGCGAGCACCGCAAAAAACGGATCCCAAGATGCGTCTTCGTTCAAGATGATCGTAGGTTTGCCCGCAAGATTACGATCCAGTGTTTGGAAGCCGACAAAAATCGAGATCGCCTTAAACATATCCTCCAGCGTCGCTCCCGGAGTGAAAACAAACGCATCGGACTCGATGATTTTTTTCTCGATATTGGAAAGCGTGATGCGCTGGTCGCCGTTCGAATTGTAAATATCCCACCCTTTGGCAAAGAGCAGATAGAGGAGGCGGGCGCGGGAGGTGCGGCTGGGGTCGTCGGCACCGAGTACGGTGCCTGAAAGTCGGATTTTCGGCATGGATTAACTATTGATCGCCGTGAGTGTAGCAGCAAATAGGCCAATTGTGACGATAACGTGATCTATCGCCGGGTTACCATCGGCCGAAAAATCCCGTTTTCCTCTTGAGGCAGGGCCGAAACTTATGGTTTCTATTGCCAAGCCACCTGTCGCGGCGATGGCGGGATCTTCCCATTTTCCCGTAGCCGTTCACACGACGTGCATCGATTGGTTTCGACGCACAATGATCAACCCATCCATCCACTACCGCTGAGCCAACCGCTCGGCTGATCGACCATGACAACCACAGGCAACACACCCGGACCCGTTTCCCAATTCATCGCGCATCACTACCGTCATTTTAACGCTGCCTCGCTCAAGGACGCGGCGGATGGTTATCGGCAGCATTTGGATTCGGGAGGGAAGATGTTTGTCACGCTCGCTGGCGCCATGAGCACCGCCGAGCTTGGACTCTCGCTTGCCGAAATGATCCGGCAGGACAAAGTGCACGCGATCTGCTGCACGGGCGCCAACTTGGAGGAAGACGTTTTTAACCTTGTGGCGCATGATTTTTACGAGCGTGTTCCGAATTACCGCGACCTCACGCCAGCCGATGAGCAAGCACTGCTCGACCGCCATATGAACCGCGTCACCGATACATGCATCCCGGAAATGGAAGCCATGCGACGCATCGAAAAAGCCGTCCTGGCCGAGTGGATGGCCGCCGACGCCGCCGGAGAGCGCTGGTTTCCCCATGAATTCATGTATCGCATCCTGCTCAAAGGCGAACTCGAGACGCAGATCGATCCCGCCAACTCCTGGCTGCTTGCGGCCGCCCAGAAAAACCTCCCGATGTTCGTGCCCGGCTGGGAAGACTCGACACTCGGAAATATGTTCTCCGGCCATTGCATCACTGGCGACGTGAAAAATGTCCACACCGTGCGCACGGGGATCGAGACGATGATGGCTCTCGCCACATGGTATGAGGGGCAAGCCAAACCGATGGGTGACCTCGGTTCGATCGGGTTCTTCCAAATCGGCGGTGGCATTGCTGGAGATTTTTCGATCTGCGTCGTGCCCATGCTGCACCAGGATCTCCAGCGTCCTGAAGTGCCGCTCTGGGGGTATTTCTGCCAGATCAGCGACTCCACCACCAGCTACGGGAGCTATTCCGGTGCCGTGCCAAACGAGAAAATCACCTGGGGCAAGCTCGGCGTGCAAACTCCCAAGTACGTGATCGAGTCCGACGCATCAATCGTCGCTCCCTTGATCTTCGCCAGCGTGCTTGGTTGGTAGGTTGTCCGCAGCTTGACCCATTGGGAGGCCGCTTTAGGCCGCTTTCCGGGGGATTCATAGCAGTGTGATCCTCGTCATCCTGTTAATCCTGTCTGGCTCGCTGTGTTGTCACGGTCACCAGTGGCGGAGGTCGGAGAAGATGGAGAGAAGTGAGGGTCTCGGGTGCTATCGATCAATCAGGACGGCGTGTGGTGGCTAATCAGTTCGACGATGTCGGGGAACACGTTTGCCAGAGGGCGATCGAAGGTTGCAAGTTTGCCCTGATTCCCTGCGGCCACGGATGCGAGAAAGCCATCTGTGACAAAATTATGGGTCAAAATGCGGTGTCGCAGTTTCCGAAATTCTGGTGCGAGTAAGCCATTTGTTTCCTCGTGCCAATAGACGTGCCCGGAACGCTTCGTCCATTGGTCCAGCATGTCGCAGGCAGATTCTGGAGACACATGGTATCGAGAAAATTTTGGCTGACAGGATATTCGCACGAAACCGAGCTGGGTCGTCGCGCACGTTGCCCATTGATCGGCTCCAAGATTATCAAACCAGTGAATTGCCGTGCCATGGTGCGGGTGATTAGGCCAAGCAAGCGCCAGAAACGCGTTAATATCAATCAGGTAAACCATCGTCATCAATGAGCCCGCGAATGGTCAACAGATTCAGCGGCTGGACATCACCGGGAAGCAAAAACACCGGATGCCCAGCCTCGCTGGAAGTCGTTTGGCCAGCTTTCATGCCGCGCGCCGCCAGTTCGGAGATCACAGTTCCAATACTCCTGCGAGACAGGAGCGCTATGCTTCTAGCTGCCTCTAAAACGGATGAATCTATATCTAACGTGGTTCTCATGCAGAGCATCATAGCATTACAACATCAGCGCATCAAATGGAATTTGGTCGAATGGTTTCTTGGGATTGAGCACAACCCTTGAAGTCCCCTTCATGCGCTTGCTCTCATGGTGAAAATTTCTTCTCCTGTGTGAATTGGCCGTGGGTCTCAGGAGATGTTTACTTTCCTGGCTTTCCTGAACCCCGGATTTGTGCTTTTTCACAGGTTGCATGACTAGACCGCGCGTCGCTTTTTTTGACACGAAGCCCTACGATGAAGAATATTTCACACAGGTGAGTGGATCACAGCTGGATATCACGTATTTTCGATTTCCGTTGAATACATCAGTAGCTCAGGTCGCGCAGGGAGCTTTTGCGGTGTGCTGTTTTGTGCACGATAAGTTGGATCGCGAATGCTTGCGCATCCTCAAGGAGGGAGGTGTTCGGGTTGTTGCGATGCGATGCGCGGGCTTCAATGAAGTCGATCTTGAGGCCGCTGCGGAGCTCGGGATCATCGTCACTCGCGTGCCTGCATACTCTCCCAATGCCGTGGCGGAGCACGCTGCTGCATTGCTATTGACCTTGGTGCGCCGGATTCACCGGGCATACAACCGAATCCGGGATCATAATTTTTCACTGGCAGGATTTGTCGGATTCGACATTGCTGGCAAAACGGTGGGCCTGATTGGATGTGGGAAAATCGGGCAGAAAGCAGCGCAGATTTTCAGGGGGTTTGAAGCGCGTGTCATCACTTATGACCCCATGGCTGATTCGGAGTGGGCCGCGGCACGGGGAGTCACGATCACGGATCTAGATACTTTGCTTCGCGAGTCGGATATTATTTCGCTCCACGTGCCGCTCACGCCGGAATCCCGTTACATCATCCGCGCAGAGACGCTGGCAAAGATGAAGCCTGGCGTCGTCATTATCAATACGAGCCGGGGTGAACTCGTAAATACGGAAGACGTGATCGCATCGCTTCGGTCTGGAAAAATTGGAGGAGTGGGACTGGACGTCTACGAGGAGGAAGAGGAGTATTTCTACTCGGACCATTCCGGCACAATCCTCGACGACGAACGGTTGGCCTATCTGCTCACGTTTCCCAATGTGCTGGTGACCGCGCACCAGGCATTTCTGACAAAGGAAGCCCTCACGCAGATCGCCTCGGTCTCAGTCGTGAATATCCTCGCTGCCCACGGGCACAATCCATTTCTCAAGGACACCGTGCTGACAGCTCCGCCCGCGTGACGGCACCTGTCACTGCTTAAGTAGCTCGAAGGAATCCAGGGCCTCGGCTACGATTTGTGACCACGTTTCGAGGTGCTCGACATCCTGCACGAGATCATCAAGCGAGACAAAGGCGGGATCAGCAATTGCCGCCTCTCCGGGCGTGACGTCGTCGGTGCTGAGGGTGACGAGATGCACCACGCCGAGATGGACTTTTCCGACCTCATTGGAGTCGTCGTTGATCAGACCGATGATCCGATCCGTGTATGTCCCGTTGATGTGCAGTTCCTCCGAGATTTCGCGGTGTACTGAGGCCTTGTATCCGGCTTCGTCAAATCCATTGGCACCGACGTCGGAGTCATTCACATGCCCACCAATGCCAATGGACATTTTCGAAGCGAGGCGTTTTTCGCCAGAGCTTCCGCCCCGGGTGTAGCGAAGCACCTTGCCGGCGTGCACAAAGACGCAGTAAGGGATGAGCTGCTTGTGCGACGGATCCTGCTCTGCATCCGGGCGCGGCAGGAAAAAACTGTTACCCGGTAGAAAAAAGGCGCGGAGGTGGCGATCGGAATCGCAGCAGAACCCCTGAAAGGCACCGACTTCATCAAACAAGCTACGACGGACAACGAGAATATTTTCAACGGACATGAGAAATATTTCACAGTGCCTGCTGCAGCGAGACAAGGTCAATCGCAGGCGGATTTCACGCGTCGTTCCCCGACGCCCCAAAAGAAATGGTAGGGCGCGGAGTCCCGTCCGCACCGACGACATCGCAATGGAAAGCGGCAAGCGAGGGGAGAAATTGGGCGCTAAGGTCTCAAAGGTTGACGCCAGCAGCCAATCTCTGACTCAGCAGCGGTAATGATTTCCTTGGGTCAGTCGACCAATTCCACGCGGTGCTCGTAGGTTCCATCTTCGTTGCGAGTGGTGTAAATTTGTCCTCGCGCACCGATGAAAGTGCCAGTGCCGCCAATGATTGCGCGCAATTGCGGGTGATTATTCCTCATCTCCACCCCCTCGTTGTGCGGATAGACGGCTTTTCCGCCGACCACGAGGGTGTTGCCATCACCTAAATCAAACACCATGTGTACGATTCGATCTTGAAAAATTTCGCCCTCCTTTTCCGGGATGCTCACCGTGGTAATAAATCCACTCAATACCCCCTTGATTCCACCGTCCGTAATCACCTCGGCGGCGAAGGCAAGCATATCGCCATGTGAGGCGCCTTCATTGCCCAAGTCGACGTGCTTCAGGGTCGGTAACTTCTGGGTTATGGTCAGAGCGGTAGTCACCTTCTTCTCCGGAGCCGCACTCAATTGAAGGGAGGTGAGTAGACCAAAAAGAATCGTAAGCCATAGGGCACGGTGAAGGGCATTACGTGTATGGGTCGTAGCGGGACGGAATATTTTCATCGGTGGTTTTCTGGCAGGGGTGAAATGGACTGTATTAATTTGGTCTGAGTGGCAAACCAGCGAACATCGAGTCTCAGGACCAGCGTGAGGGAGTTCAAGTTTTATCGAGCAGCGGCAATTCGTGTATCAGTGCTTCTGATGGCAACGGGAGAAATTCGACTAAAACCCGGTCTACATTAAAAATGGCGGCTTTGATTTCATGCTGCCACTTTCCCCGCCGCTTGACTCGCTGGGCCAGATTGGACGATATATTGCAGACCGCAACCGCTGGTGCCAGTCAGACGGTCGCCACACAATCACCATTTATTCCAGTGACAGGCTCCGAAATTTTTTCCCGACTCTCTCCCGACGAAGCTCATCAGCTTTTTGAATCGCTCTACGTGGGCGACAAGCCGACCTACAAAGCCAGCGTTCAGATTACGGCTCAACGGCGCCGACTGCGCGCGACGTTTCTCGATAAAAAACCCCGCCCCGAGCGCCACGTCTGGATGCGCGATGTGTTAGCGCTCCGTGCCAATGACGATGCCGCCACCGAGATCCTGCAGAACTGGCTCCTTGGACTTCACCGTCCGATGATCGTTGATTTTCTTGATGTGTGTGGTTTGCAACATCAGGACGCGATCCTGGAAAATATTCCGCCGCAACCGGACGCGGGCGTGCTCGCTGGTGCAGTCGATGGACTGCTCAAGAACTACCCTGTGCCCGTGCCGAAAATTTACCTGCAATTGTTCCAGCCCGTTGGAGGAGAAGCCTGGCCGGATCTCGACCAATTGCTAATCTCCGACGAGCGATTGGCTCCATCTCCTGCATCCGTATGACTCAGTTTCAAAACTCGCTGAAGTCGGCCGTTGCAACGTTCCAAGGCCTCAAGCCGCTGGAAGATAAGCTGGTGATGGCGGCCGATGTGCTAGAGAAGGCATTTCTTGCCGGGAACAAGCTTCTGATTTGTGGAAACGGAGGGAGCGCGGCGGATGCGGCCCACATCGCCACGGAGTTTGTCTGTCGTTTTAAAGGAGACCGGCGTCCGTATCCCGCGCTGGCCCTGAATGTGGACGGCGGATTGCTCACCGCAATCTCCAATGACTACGAATATCAGGATGCATTTTCCCGTCAGGTGCAAGCATTCGGGCAGGCCGGGGATGTTCTGATTGTCATTTCGACCAGCGGCAAGTCCCGGAACCTCCTCGACGCGATCGAGGAATCCCGCCGGCGTGATGTGCGGTCAATTGCAATACTTGGGCGAACCGGCGGGTTTACCAAGGGCGCTGCGGAACTTGAAATCGTCGTCGAAGGCGATGAGACGGCTCGAATTCAGGAAGCGCAGAAATTTTTGCTCCACGTGCTCTGCGAACTCCTCGAAGAGCGCCTGCCTCGCGAATGATGTGCGGTTCACCGCAGACGCCGACGGCTGAGGCATGTTTGTATTTGGCATGAGAGAAATCGTGCTTGCCGTGTTTGCGTTTGTCCTCGGTGCAATCGTCGGGTCTTTCCTCAACGCGTGTATTCACCGGATGCCTCGCGGGCTTCGATTGAACGAACCCAAGCGGTCGTTCTGCCCGAGCTGTAACACGACTATCCGCTGGTACCATAACCTGCCGCTGGTGAGTTGGCTCTGGCTGCGTGGGCGCTGCAGCTATTGCGGTGTGCCGATTGCATTCCGCTACTTCCTCGTCGAGCTGATCACCGCGCTCGCATTTCTTTGGATCTGGATGACGTTTCCGCCTGCGGTTGCAGTTGCCTATTGGGTTTTTCTGGCACTGCTCATCACAGCGACCTTCATCGATTTTGAGCACTACATTATTCCCGACGAGATCACGCTGGGGGGGGCCGCGGCGGGAATTGTGGCTTCCACTGTCCTGCCGGAATTGATGAATCAATCCACGTGGTGGCATGGCGGACTGGTGTCTCTCGGGTCCGCTGCCTTGGGATATGGTGTGTTATGGCTCGTCGTCGAGGGTGGGAAGCGTGCGTTTGGAAAAAAACGCCTCCCGGTGGATCCGCCCGAGCCGCTGCTGCTTACGGTCACAGAAGACAAGATTGAACTAACCCTCGGCGAGGAAGCCTGGGAGCTGGAGGAGATTTTTTCCCGCGAATCCGATGAACTAGTAATTGAAGGACGGCAGTGGAGAGTGGACGGGAAACCATGTCCGGATGGTGCGCTCCGGCTTCGCTATGATCGATGGATCGCAAATGGCCGCGAGCAAATGCTGGACCAGCCTGCGTGTATTGAGGGCGTGGTTCACTCGGTAGTTATCCCACGCGAGGCCATGGGATTTGGGGACGTGAAATTTATGGCTTGTATTGGCGCCTTCCTCGGATGGCAAGCGTTGCTCTTGGTGGTTATGGTTTCGTCCATTGTCGGTGCCTTCGTTGGTGCAGGGACGTTGCTGGTCACGCGGGGAAAATCCGGCGGTAAGATCCCGTTCGGTCCCTATCTGGCGCTTGGTGCGATTGTTTGGATGCTGTGTGGTCCGGCGCTTTTCGACTGGTATCTCGGCTTCCTGCGCCCCGTGATGCCGTAAGTGCTGTGACCGTCCGCCGAACCATACAAGGATTCGCGTGCGCTAGTCGGCGGGATTTGTTTAACTTCCACTTCTTCTGAATGTCTAAAAAGAAATTACCTTTTCCCGAACTGGTGCGCCAGATGTGGGGACCGTATTCTGCCCTTGGCCCTTATCTGCGGCCTTATCGGAGTCGATTCACGCTTGGGCTATTATTTGGTGTCGCATTCGGATTGGTGAGCGCGGTGATCCCGCTGGTTGTGAAAACGGTGGCCGAGCGCGTATTGCCCGCCGGGGTGTCGCAGCAGGATCTAATGAAAGATTCCCATGCCACGGACGGCGGCGCCGGCATTGAATCAGTGGTTTGGGTCGTGGCACTGATTCCTCTCGTGATGATCACGCGCAGCTTCCTTTCGTTCATGAACAATTACCTCATGGCGTGGGTGAGCTTCCGCATCCTGCGAGACATGCGTCAGAATTTATTCAATCACCTGATGTCGCAATCGCTCGATTTTTATAATCGGGCAAAGGCCGGAAAGCTCATCTCGCGCGTTCTCAACGACACCCGCCAAGCACAGAGCGCATTGGTCTCGATCTCGGGTAGCATCGTCAAAGATCCAGTGGCTGTGATTGGCGGAGTCGCCGTTTTGGTTTATATGGATTGGAAATTCAGCCTCACGACATTCGTTCTTTTCCCGATCTGTATTATTCCCATCGCGATTTTTGGGAAAAAGGTGCGTGAGGCGGCCAAGGTGGAGGAAAATGAAGCAGGGCAGATGGCTGTAATTCTCCAAGAATCGTTCGCTGGAATCCGGATTATCAAATCATTCGCCCGCGAAAATTACCAATCTAGGGAGTTTCAGGTCTCAAGCGACATGCAATGCGACACGAGCATCCGCGTGCGCCGCAGTATCGACATCGTTCAGCCAATTATCGAGGCTGTGTCGGCTCTGGGCGTCGTGTTGGCCTTGCTCTACGTCTATTTCGGGGATCTCAGCGCAGGGAGGTTTATCGGGCTGCTCGGGGGGATATTTCTGCTTTACGAGCCGGTTAAGCGCATGAGCCGGATCCCAATGATGATGCAAAAGTGCCTCGCATCAACGACCAATATTTTCGAAATCATGTCGCAGACTCCGACGGTGCTCGACGCCCACGATCCGCTCGTGATCGACCGCGCCCGAGGTCATCTCGAATTTCAAAACGTCACGTTTGCCTACGGTACGAATACTCCTGCGGTCCGCGAGATTTCACTCAAAATCGAAGCTGGGAAACAATTTGCCCTCGTGGGCGCGAGTGGTGCGGGTAAGACCACGTTATTTGGGCTGCTTCTCCGGTTTTACGATCCGCAGTCCGGCACGATCCGGCTCGATGGCCAAGACCTCAGATCCATCAAACAGACATCCCTGCGGGAGCAAATCGGGATCGTGACTCAAGAGAGTTTTCTTTTCCACGATACGATTTACAAAAACATCCTCTATGGACGGCTCGATGCTACTGAGGAGGAGGTGCATGCGGCGTCGAGACTTGCCTTTGCCCACGACTTCATTCTCGCGCAGGAGCACGGCTACGACACCATCGTTGGCGACAAGGGCAGTTTGCTTTCCGGCGGACAGCAGCAGCGGATCGCTATTGCCCGCGCGTTGCTGAAAAATGCGCCCATCCTACTTCTCGATGAAGCAACCTCAGCATTGGATTCGGAGTCCGAACGGATGATCCAAACGGCGCTCGACCGGTTGGCACAGGGACGAACGGTGATTGCTATTGCGCACCGGCTTTCGACAGTTCTCAAATCCGACCAGATTGTGGTTATGGATCAGGGCCGGGTTGTCGAGGTCGGGACGCACAGCAAGTTGCTGGAATCCAGCGGACTTTATCGTAAACTTTACGACATCCAATTTCAGCAAGACTAAATCTTATCCACAGACACATGAAAATCACACGCGCACTCATTTCCGTATCTGACAAATCCGGCTTGCTCGACTTCGCTCGCGGGCTCAATAGCTTTGGCGTCGAAATCATCTCAACTGGCGGCACGGCCAAGGCACTGCAAGAAGCAGGCATCCCGGTTACCGAGATCTCTGCCTTCACAGGTTCGCCGGAAATCCTCGATGGACGCGTCAAAACACTCCATCCGAAAGTCCATGGCGGCCTGTTGTATCTGCGCGATAATCCAGATCACATCAAGCAGGCCGAAGCTCAGGCTATCCTACCCATCGATCTGGTGGTGGTGAATTTGTATCCGTTTGAAGCCACCGTGGCACGCGAGGGTGTCACCCGAAAAGAGGCTATCGAAAATATCGACATTGGCGGCCCGTCAATGATCCGCAGCGCGTCGAAGAACTATGATTCTGTCACGGTGCTCACGGATCCCTCGGACTATTCTATCGTGCTGGAGGAAATGGAGGAAGAAGAAGGCGGAACAACGCTGAAACTCCGCGAGCGCCTGGCCATCAAAGCATTCGCCACCACCGCCGCCTATGATCGCGCCATCGCAAACCACCTTGGAAGCGAGCAGTCATCCAGCGGGATGTTCAGTGTGAATCTCCCTCTGCAACAACGCCTGCGTTACGGCGAAAATCCCCACCAAACAGCAGAGCTTTATGGTGCGTTTGACAGCTCGTTTGAAAAGCTCCACGGCAAAGAGTTGTCGTACAATAACATCCTCGACATCACCGCAGCGACCCACCTCATCGCGGAGTTCACGCGGCCGACCGTGGCGATACTCAAACACACGAATCCGTGCGGCGTCGCGTCAGACCCTGATCTTAAGACGGCGTGGGACAAAGCATTCGCCACCGACAAGCAGGCACCCTTCGGCGGTGTGATCATTGCTAACCGTCCGGTCGATCTCGCGCTCGCCCGCGCCATCAGCGAAATTTTCAGCGAAGTGATCATTGCTCCGGGCTTTGATGCCGATGCCCGCTCATTGCTTCAAAAGAAAAAAAATCTCCGCTTAATGCGGTTGCTGAAACTTCCGGAGGGAAGCGTGCGTGATGTGCGTTCCGTGCTCGGCGGTCTTTTGGTGCAGGATAGTGACTCGGCGGATTTGGATAAGTTGGAGCACAAAGTGGTAAGCACACGCCCGCCAAGTAAGGACGAGCTGGAAGCCATGGAATTCGGTTGGAAAGTCGTAAAACATGTTAAATCCAATGCTATTGTTTACGCGTCCAAGGACCGGACTCTGGGAATTGGAGCCGGCCAGATGTCCCGCGTGGACTCATCTCGCATCGCCGTCTGGAAGGCGAAGGAGGCGGGGCTTTCGCTCATCGGAAGTGCAGTTTGCAGTGATGCATTTTTCCCCTTTGCCGACGGGCTCATTGCTGCTGCCGAGGCAGGAGCCACCGCTGCCATCCAACCGGGCGGCAGCGTGCGCGACGGCGAGGTGATTTCCGCTGCGGACGAGCGCTCAGTAGCGATGGTATTTACAGGCATCCGGCACTTCCGGCATTAATTATCAAACCTTATGTCCCTTTCTCTTGGAGTTAATATTGATCATGTGGCGACGATTCGCCAAGCGCGGTATCGTGAGATGCCCGACTCGCCCCAGGCGGAACCGGATCCTGTAGCGGCGGCACTCGCAGCGGAGCGGGGCGGTGCAACCGGGATCACCGCACACCTACGTGTGGATCGGCGTCACATCCAGGACGCCGATATTTTGCGCCTGCGGAAAGCGATTGCGACGAAGTTGAATTTTGAAATGGGAAATTCGCCGGAAATCGTTGCAATTGCGCTCCAAGTGATGCCCGAGGATGTGTGCCTTGTCCCCGAGGGGCGCGCGGAGGTGACCACCGAAGGCGGATTAGACTGCGCGCGAGGATTCGATGCGCTCCAAGGTACGGTCTCTGCGTTTCGTTCGAAGGGCATCCGCGTGAGTTTGTTCGTTGACCCGGATGCCGGGCAGGTGGATGCAGCGGCCCGTTTGCAGGCGGAGTGTGTGGAA
>JBDNGG010000204.1:0-14903 GCA_041689405.1 Terrimicrobiaceae bacterium
CTCTTTCATGATGCCTTGGAAAAGCGCAAGGTCGCCATTGATCCTCACAGGTAGCCAAAGGTCTGAAAGCTCTGTGCCTTTGCCCAGCAGCGTCGGCAACGCACGCGTCGGACTTTTAAAATCCTGCGGGTTTTTGAATCGAAAATTCCCGGCTTCCGGCAGCGGGTTGATGCTGACGATCGAGCATCCATTTGCCTTCGCGGCGGACAGCGAGGAGAGCATGCGCGGGTGATTCGTGCCGGGATTTTGCCCGATGATGAAAATAGCATCGGCCTTTTCGAAGTCCTCCAAGGTCACACAGCCCTTGCCGATACCGATCGTTTCATTCAGCGCGGCTCCGCTTGATTCGTGGCACATGTTCGAGCAGTCCGGCAGGTTGTTGGTGCCAAATTGCCGGACGAAAAGCTGGTAAAGAAACGCCGCCTCATTGCTCGCGCGCCCCGAGGTGTAAAAGGCGGCTTCGTTCGGCGATGCGAGTGCGTTGAGTTCCTCACCGATCTCCTTGAACGCAGCGTCCCACGAGATCGGCTCGTAATACGCCGCTCCTTCGCGCCGGATCATCGGCTCGGTGAGGCGTCCCTGCTGACCGAGCCAGTAATCAGATTTTTCCGCAAGTTCTGCAATGCTGTGCTCCCGGAAAAAATCGGAAGTGATCCGCTTGGTCGTTACTTCATCGGCAACGGCCTTGACTCCATTTTCACAAAACTCAAACGCGTGCCGGGCCGTGTCGGGACTCGGCCACGCACAGCTCTGGCAATCGAATCCATCGGGTTGATTCACCTTCAAAAGCGAACGCACGCCGCGAGCGATCCCCATTTCCTTCCACATGAAACGGGCCGTCTGCAGCACGCCCGGGAGCCCGGCAGCCACATCGCACTTTTTGCCCACGCGCAGGAGGTCGATTTCGTCAGGAGTCTCCGCGCCTGCCACCGGCGCGACATCGGCTGGATAGATGGTTATCGGGGTTGTCGGAACGCCAGCGCCAATGTGCTCCGGCTTTTGCGCAACAGTGTCGAGTTCTTCGTGGGAATGCTTTGGATCGCTCATGATTGTATCCGCTCGGGATGGCTGTAAATATTAAATCGGTCGTCGCGCACAAAACCAAGAAGCGTCGCGCCTGCCTCCCTCGCGAGTTCAACCGCCAGGCTGGATGGGGCGCCGACCGCCGCCAGAATCGGGATGCCCGCGGCAATCGTTTTCTGAACAAGTTCAAAACTCGCGCGGCCGCTGACGAGCAACAGGCTTTCAGCGCATCGAGCGATTTCACCGGCAAGCAACTGAGCGCCGACAAGCTTGTCCACTGCGTTGTGTCGACCCACGTCTTCGCGGCGGCAGATCAGGGTGCCTCGCGAGTCAAAAAGTCCTGCGGCGTGTAGGCCGCCCGTTTTGTCGAAAACCTCCTGCGTCTCGCGCAAGGTTTCTGGCAGCCGGTGAATTGCGGCCGCAGAAAAGACAGGTCCGTTGGACCGCACCGACGGCCGGATACTCATACGAAGCGCTTCGATGGATGCTTTCCCGCAAACTCCGCAGCTCGACGTGGTATAAAAATGCCGTTCCAATCCGCGCAAGTCCACCGAGACCTCAGGCCGCAGATCAACGCGCACCACGTTCAGCTCAGGAGAGTGAATACGTTCGATGTTCGCTGCTGCGCCGATGATCCCCTCCGAATACAAAAACCCTGTGGCCAGCTCGGGATCATGTCCCGGCGTGCGCATGGTGATCGAGACGCTCTTATGAACACGCCAGCCCTTCCGCATGTAACCGAGCTGAATTTCCAGCGGCTCCTCCACAGCGAGATCGTCTTCACGGGCAACGCAGACACCGTCTTGAAAACGCTGGATCGGACTGCGGATGATGCGGGGAGTGGTAATCACGGACTTCGACACACTACATCCCCACCGGAGTTTTGCCTTCAAAAAGCGCGGCGAAATCCGATGGCGAATTCACATTATGAAAAAGCCTTTTCTCCGGGGATCCAATTTTCAATGCGGTTGCGAGGCCGCTGTTGACAAGAGCGTGACTGAGTTTTTGGAGAGAAAAGTCACCAGCGTGCAGGGCACTATTCACCATGTGCGCACACGCTTTCGGGTAAAGTGCTGCGAGCGGCTCGAAGCTATTTTCCACCTGAGGAATGACGCCGCTGCCGTTGCCGAGGAGCAAAATCCGTGCAAGAAAGTCAGAGGTGATCAATGGAAGGTCCACGGCGAGAACAAGCACAATCTCTTCCGAAGCACCGGCAATAATCGCACCGAGGCCGGAAAGTGGCCCGGCATCCGGGAGCAGATCTTTCACCACGCGGTAGTGTCCCGCCCAAGGTCCATCCTCCGGCCCGGAAATCAGGATTTCCGCAGGAGCGAGACTTTCCAGCAGCCTTAGCTGCCGCCGCCACAGCGGCACGCCGTCGAATTCCAAGAGTTTCTTGTCACAGCCCATACGCAATGATTTTCCACCCGCAATCATGCCTGCAGAAAACCTGGGCAAACTCACGGCAGCTTGATCCATCCGTCATTCAAGATCCTGGCACGCAAACCGCCCCGCCCGCGCAACCGCGCCTCTGCCTCAGGATGAAACGCCTCATTCATCCAGTAGCAAGGCGAGCATTCCTCGCTGCCCTCAAAGCGCACGTCCTGAATCTGGAATTCCACGCCGATGAGTGAATTGAGGTCCACACCGCGCGTGATGACGTTGCGTCGGAACACGGATGGTGCGACGTCGTACACGCAACATTCAGCCTTTAAAGACTCATAAACTTCCGAGGCAAAAAAAGTGATCTGCCCCTTGTAATCTTTTTTGTAATCACAAAACCGGTCTCCCTCGATCCCTCGCCCCGCCAGGCAGTGAATCGAGTTTACCTCAAGGAGTTCATGCAACCCGGCAGACTGGCCGTGATGACCAAAATAGTTGTGGCCGACGGAAACGTAGAGGTGAATTGGATCGGGGTCCAGCATCGGGGATCTAAGGGGTTCGTCACACGGCATCTCCACTGCCGCAAAACGCCACCGGCCTCCACGTTATGATTGGGGAGATCTCCCCGGAAAGGTGAGTTCGGCGATACCACTTTTGTCGAGATCGCCGAGACCGCTGACGACCATGCGGTCGTATTGCGCTTTTGAGGCCGTAGCGAGCGGCAGGTTGAGACCTTCTTCCTGGGCGAGTTTGAGCGCGATGCCACTATCTTTGGCGGCGTGCGCGGCGGAAAAGAAACAGGCGTGGTCGCGGTTGACCATATCCTCTCCATCGGTAGCGAGCACACGGCTGTTGGCACCGGTCTGCGAGAACACTTCCATAACCGTTTGCAAATCCAAACCAAGTGCAGATGCAAGCCCGAGACCCTCGGCGAGTCCGGCGGTGTTGATGTTCATGACCATGTTCACGAGTGCCTTGAGTTGCGCGGCCTGGCCGGTAGTGCCGATGTAGCGCAGGAGTTTCCCATCGTCGGAGAGTGGAATGAGAACATCCTGCACCTGGTCGAAGACGGCTTTCTTTCCACCGCACATGAGATAGAGCGTCCCGGCGAGCGCCTGGTTGATGCTGGAGGCCATGCAGGCCTCGAGGGTTTGGGCGCCTGCTTTTTCGGCGCGTTTTTCCACTTCGAGGTGGGTGGCGGGAGCGACGGTGGCGCAGTTGATAAAAATCTTACCGCTCGCTCCGACTAACAAGGAATCGCCGGTCTCGGCAAATACTGCGAGTTGCGCCGCGTCGTCCGTGACCACGGTGATGATAATGTCCGCTGAAGCAGTGACGCCGGCAAGGGTGTCAGAGGATTTCGAGCCGATTTCCTCGGCAAGTTTTTGTGCGCCCTCGCGGTAAGAATCATAGACCGCAGTAACGGCGAAATTTTGCTCTTTGAGACGGCGAGCCATGTTTGCCCCCATGCGGCCGACTCCGACAAATGCGATAGTATTTTTCATAAATGTGATCTTTTGGATTACTCGGAAGCGAGGGCTTTTTTCCACGCTTTAGCAATCAGGGGGCGTAGGACTTTGGCGTCCTCCCAGCTATTGGGCAGTTGAGCGAAATTGTAGCCACCGCGGACAGGCCCCATTTCAGGCACAACGAAAATCTCGCGGCCGGCTTGGTTCCCCTTGAGCCAGAGTTCCAGAGTTTTTTCGAGGAAGGGAAGCCATTCTTTCAATTCTGTCGAGAGCTTGCCATGGCCGTCCGTGACGGGTATCTGGCAATGGTGTCCGTTGAACGGGCGGAAATGAAATTGCTGTGCGTTTTGAATGAGTTTCGGATCGACTAACAACCGATCCCAATACGGTGGCGCAAGGTGCTTCACGACGGACAGGTGGGAAAAATCCCAGGTCATTGGCAGCAACTTTCCCGTCGCTTTTTTGTAACCAGCCGCAATGGCGTAAGTTTTTTCCGGCGTCTCGGTGCAGGTATCGCGGTGGACTTCAACGGCGCATTTGGCTCCTAACTTATCACTCTCCTCGATGACCTTGATCGCGAGCCGGATGGATTCGTCGACTGGCGTGTCGTGGTCGGCAAGCTGGACATTGATGTGGACCGCACCACCAGCGAGGTTTTGCTGGATGAGTTTGCGGATCTCGGAGCTTTTGGCCGTGGCGATGTAGCCGACAATGATCAAGCCGATACTCTCCGCAACTTTGCGATGCTCGTCGGTCGGGAAGGTGGCGATGCCGTCGAAGCCGGCTGCTTTGACATCCTCTAGCTGCTGGGCAATCGACCAAGGTTTTTTTGCGGTGGGATAATCAAGGAGCGACCAGAGGGCAGCGATGTGGCGGATAACGGGAGGAGTTGTATTTTTCATATTGTTTGTCTTTTAGGGTTAGAAATTTACACTGCAAAAAAGGGATTGTGGACTTTTTCCCCGGCCACCGTGGTGAGCGGGCCATGGCCGGAGGCGACGACGGTTTCATCGGGCAGGCTCAGGATTTCCTCGCGGGTGGTGCGCAGCGCATCGTCGTATGAAACTTTCCCGCCGCCCATACTGCCAGCAAAAATCGCGTCGCCAACGATGGCGAGGGGCTGAGGCAGGCCGCTCACGACATACGTGATCCCGCCGTCAGCGTGTCCCCATGTGAGGCGGGTGTCGATGGTGAGCCCCCCAACGTGGAAAGATTTCCCGGCAGCAAACGATTCCGTGCCTGCGAGCGTGGGTTCCTTGTCGCCGAGCCACGCGGGTGCGCCAGACTTTTCGCGTAACCGGTCGAGATCGAAAATATGATCGCCGTGCGTGTGAGTGATGAGAATGAGCTCTATGGTGAGCCCGTTGGCAGCAGCAAAATCGAGCATCCCGCCAGCATCCGCGCCGGAGTCAAAAGCGGCTGCCTTTTTTGAAGCCGCATCCCAGACGAGGTAGGAATTCACAGTCATGTCTTCGAATGGCGTGGTGAACGTTTTCAACCCCTTGATCTCGACCGCCTCTGGCTGCCATGCGTTACGGGCAGTATCAATGAGTGCTTGCGGGCCAAGGTGCAGCGCTGTAGCGAGGCGGCCAAGCGACTCGAGCAGAATTTCACCCCCTTGAATCTGGGCGAATTCTGCAGAGGAGATCCCGGCGTGCTGGGCGAGTTCTTCGTCGCTAACTTTCAGTCCACGCTGGGCTTTGCCGAGGATATCGAGGTGGCTGTCTTCGAGAGGTAGTGGGAATTCGTTTGTCATTGTGGATTTATATTTTGGAACTGATGAATGGTGGTTTGTTCGTAAATTTCTCCGGGCCGCAGAATCACGTTTCCAAAATCGGCCGTGTTTGCGCCGTCGGGATAACCTTGGCATTCCAAGCAAACCGCAAAGTGCTGTGCATAGGGAAGCCTGGATTTTCCAATGAGCGAGCCGTCCAGTGCGGTGCCGCAATAGAGCTGCAGGCATCGTTCGGTGGTGAGCACCTCCATCACGCGTCCACTGGCAGGGTCTTCCAACCGGGCGGCCAACTCGGGCGATGGTGCCGGAGCGTGTCGCAGGATGTAATTGTCGCCGTGGTTTTGATGTAAATGCGGAATTGCATCTCCGAGGCGGCGGGCTTGTCTGAAGTCATTTGCTTTCCGGTCCACAGACTCGCGCCGCCCCAGCAGCGTCATCGCATCGTCCGTCGCAACGATTTCTTGGGAGAAAATCTGCAGTATGTGATCGTCAATGCGCCCACGGCCCTCACCAGCAAGATTGAAATAGGAATGGTTGGTAAAATTAATCGGCGTTGGCGCATCAGTGACGGCCTCGTAGGTCACGGAGAATTCGTTGGCTTCCGATAAACAATAAATGACGGCGACCTCAAGAGTGCCGGGATAGCCCTCTTCGCCATCTGGGCTTACGTAAGAAAGCCGCAACTGATCCCCCGCCACCTCAGCGGCCCAGACGCGCTTGTCAAAGCCGTCGAGTCCCCCATGCAAATGGTTTGGCGCGTCGTTAACGGCGAGATTGTAAGTGCGCCCGTCGAGTGAGAATTTTCCTCCGGTGAGCCGTCCCGCAACCCTCCCGACGATCGACCCGAAGTAGGGGTGGCCGCCGACGTAAGACTCCAGCCGATCAAATCCGCAGACGATGTCAGCGGTTTGGCCGTTGCGGTCCGGAACATGAAGCTGGGAGACGATCCCTCCCAGCGTGATGACGTGCACACGATGGCCGTGAGAATTTGTCAGCTGGAATTCGACAATCTCGCGGCCATCTGGCAGCAAACCGAAGGGACTCGAAGTGATCACGGGAGCACTTCGAACACATTAAAATTCATCGTAAGCGATCTGGGAGTCGGAAACACCAATTTCGGAGAACATTTTAATGCAGGCCTTGATCATCATGGGCGGACCACAAAGATAAAATTCAACTGCTTTAATGTTCTCATGGTTTTTCAGGTAATGCTCCAGAGCCACCTCGTGAATGAAGCCGGTCAGGCCATTCCAAGTATCCTCTGGGAGCGGCGAGGAAAGCGCAGGGTGGAAAGAAAAGTTCGCGTGATCCTGCACCATTTGCGTGAAGTAATCTTCATAGAAGATTTCCTGTCGTGACCGGGCGCCATACCAAAAACTCACTTTGCGTTTCGTCTGCTGTGTCTCAAAAAGCGAAGACAGATGGGCTCGCAAGGGTGCCATGCCTGCGCCGCCTCCGATATAGACCATCTCTTTTTGCGTCGGCTTGACGTGGAAGTCGCCAAAGGAACCGATAGCCGTCACCGTATCACCAGGCTTAAGCGAAAACACGTAGCTGGAACCCACGCCGGGCGGGCAATCCTGCCCGGGAGGCGGCGTAGCGATGCGGACGTTAAACCGCAGGGTCCGTTCGTTTTCCTGGTTGCTGGCAAGTGAGTAGTTGTTGCGGCGGCCGGATTCGGGATTGCTCACCACAAGATCGAAGACGTGCTGCGCATCCCAGACCGCGGCATAGGGCTCCGGAATATCCATCTCGCGGAAGCGAATCTCGTCGTAGGCGGGGATGTCGATTTGCAGGTAGTCACCCGGCGTAAACCCGATTTTCCCCGCAGGATCGACGGGTTCAAGAACGAGTTCCTTAATGAAGGTGGCGACGCTGCGGTTGCTGACGACGCGGAGGTGATAGGTTTTTTGCTCACGCACGGCCGCCCCGCCCGCGCGGGCGATGTTGAGGTGCAGGCGCCCATTACGTTCTTCCAATGGAAACGTCACAAGCCCCCGACAAACGGGAGCCCGAGCCGGGGAGCCGTCGGCAAGATTGAAGCGGCCATTGTGTTTCGGACACTCGATGATTTTGCCCTTCACGAGTCCATCGGCGAGGTGCGTATTACCGTGCGTGCAAATACCGTCGGTCGCAAAAAGTTGTCCCTCGGCATCGCGATAGAGCGCGTAGGTTTTCTTGCCGTGGTCAAAACGAATCACGTCAGACGGCCCGAGATCGACCGCTGCGCAAACCTCAATCCAGCCTTCTTTGTCAGTTTTTTCTTCGGACCTGTGGAGCGCTTCTTCAGGGCGGGTTTTGGGCTCGGGGAGTTTGCGTTTGACGTGGTAAGAAGGATCTTTGACTTGGCGAAGAACCGTCGGGATGATCTCGCGCCACGCGCTTAGAAGACTCGGATACACCGGCGGGCAATCGTCTTTGATGAGAGGATGCAGGCGGGCCAGGGCGTGATAGGGGACCAGCGGAAACATGTGATGCTCCACGTGGTAGTTCATATTCCAGTATATGAACCGGCTGATGGGGTTCATGTAAACGGTGCGGCAGTTCAGGCGATGGTCGAGAACATTCTCTGCAAGGCCAGCATGCTGGGGAGTATTATGAATCATCATCAACCACGTGCCGAAGAAGTGTGGAATGATAATGAAGAAAATCGGCGCCCATGTTTGGAAGAAAATCGCCGAGGCGAACGTGAGTGCGTAGATCGCGACAATGATGCGGGCGTTACGGAAAATTTTTGAGAACTGCGTTTCGGGGATAAACGTGCGTTCGTCGTCGGTAATGCGACCGAGGGCGTGGCGGATGACACTCGGGAAGTAACTGCGGTAACTGCCAATGCAAAGAAGCCCGAGTGCTAGACCGACAAGGTCAGGTGGGCGTGGAATTTGAATCTCGGGATCACGCCCGACGACGATGGTATCGCTGTGATGACGCGTGTGGCTCCAGCGCCAGAGGACAGACTCGCGCATGACCATGAACGATGCGACCTCATACAAGGCGTTGTTCATCCAGTCCGTGGCAAACGCAGTGCCGTGGCCGGCTTCATGCCAACGGGAGTCCGAGGCAGTGGCGTAAAATACGGTATAGATGAGATATGGAATGACCGCCCACCATGTACCCCAGAGGGCGATCGTCGCCCATGCGGTCGCGCCGAGAATGGCAAACCAGAGGATCGTGTCGCGGATACCCGGCCCGTCTTTGCGCTCAAGCAGCTTGCGCATGGTGGCGCGGGGCACGGGGCTCTGATACCATTGCGCTTCGGCAAGACCGCGTTCGATGGCGAGCGAGGAATTGACGCCAGTGAGGCTATAATCGAGGGTTGAGGGTGGTTTGAGGGTGGCGGTGTTTTCGCTCATAGGGATGAAGGTCTTTGGGGCTGCAATTTAAATACTTTAAACGATTCCAGCGACGGAATCCTTTCGTGCTTTGGCAAAAACATGTTATTTTTTGTCATTATGCTCCAAGATTTGAAGATTCGGGAGATTTACGACGGATTCATCTTCCTAGCCGAAGCGAAACGGCATTTGCCATATTTAAAGACACACCGCCATGTCGAACTAGAACTCAATCTGGTCGTGCGCGGGACAATCACGTATGTGGTTTACGGTCGCCGGTTCACGTTTCCACACGGAACGCTCTTGTGGATGTTTCCATCTCAGGAGCATCAATTGGTGGATCGCTCTAAGGATGGGGCGTATTACGTGGCGGTGTTCAAGCCCTCCTTGATAAAGAGTGCGTGCATGGGCAAGGGTTATCAGGGGCTCAAACGAAAGAGTCCAATGAGGCGGGGAGTGATGCACAAGATGCTTGAACCAGCGGCATTTGATGTGATGAGGCAGACAATGGATGCGATGATGGAGGGGTCGCTGGATGCCGATGTGCTCAATCAGGAGGGAGGATTCGGGTTTGCCTCCAACTTTTTGTATGATCACGGCGATCCCGACGCGCTCAACGCCGGGCTGCACTATCTTATAATTCAGGCATGGAAACACTCGCGGACTGGACATCACGTCGGCGGCTCGGTTGACCTCCATCCTTCAGTGCAGAAGGCGTTAGAACTGCTGGGGCGTTTGGACGCCAGCGAGGGGTCATTCGCAGCACGCTGTGGCATGAGCGAAACGTACTTGAGCCGACTTTTCCACCGGCAAGTAGGAGTGCCGTTGAACCGGTATCGTAACTCGGTGCGGCTGGCACGATTTCTGGACATGGCCAAAAGCTCTCGGGCCAAAACAATTCTCGAATGCGTTTATGAAGCCGGATTTGGGAGCTACGCGCAGTTTTATAAAATTTTCACACAAAATTACCACCAAGGGCCGCGGGAGTTCCTGGGTAGGTCTTGCGCGAAGAGCGAGACCGATTAAAGCGAAAGCTGTAACTACCTAGGTAGCACCACGGTGGCACTGCCATTGGCCGGAGAGTAGTCTCCCCTACGTGAAGATCGCGCCAAAAAAACAAATCCATTTTCTGCTGAACTCGGACAGCATGATTTCCTACGGTGCTGACCCTGCCACAAGGCATAGTCATTCAAGGACGGAATATCACGGTTGCCGAGCTCGGTGTGATCTGCGATCCGATGGCGGTGGATCCCCACGCAGGTGGTGAAATCGAAACATGACCGAGAGCGAGGTCAGCCGTGTGTTGCCTTCCGCGTTGGAAGTGGCTGTTGCGAGGAAAGAAGATTGATCTTCCAAATTCTCCATCCATCCTAACCTCATGAAATGGTATGAACTAACATCTCCCGAAATCGGAAAACTGAACCGGGACATGCCTGTCGTCATTCCGCTGGGCTCGTGCGAGCAGCATGGGAGGCACCTTCCACTCTTCGTCGATACGATCCAAATTGAGGAAATCGTCGGCCGATTGGAAGCCCGGATGACGGAACGTATTATCGTATTGCCCGTGCTGTGGCTGGGGGCGTCCCACCACCACATGGACTTTCCGGGAACACTCAGTCTGCCTCCTTCCGCCTACGCCGCGATGATTCAGGATCTGACACGCTGCCTGCTGCATCACGGGTTCCGCCGGCTTTTGTTCCTCAATGGACACGGCGGCAACATTGTTCCCGTTTCCCAAGCGTTGACCGATCTCATCGCCACGGATGACCGTGCAGACGCTGCCACCCTGGCGCTTGCCAGTTGGTTCGTGCTCGCGGCCGAGGCGATGAACGCCGAAAACCATGGTATGACGACTCCGTGCCTCACGCATGCCTGCGAGTACGAAACCTCGCTAATGCTCGCCATCCGCGAAGACTTGGTCAAACTCGCTGAGATCTCACCTGAGCATCAGGAAGTGCCTCGCCCTTGGGTAGCCAATCCGCACTGGCTCCGCAAAGTGGAAGGGTTTCACCGCTTCCACCGCTGGACCTCCACCGGCCATATGGGAAATCCCGCAGCGGCCACCGCCGAAAAGGGACGCTCGCTATTGGATGCGATGACGGAAGAAATTATTCTGTTCGTGGATGAATTTGCCAAATGGCCCACGATGAAAAAACTCACTAACTTATCATGACCGGCGACCGCTTCCACCAAATCGCCACTGGAATTCCTGGAGCTTAAGGCCCCCTGGTCACCCGCGACGGGCGCATTTTCTTGTCGCGCCACCGCATGGCCTGATTCTTAAAATCTCCGGAAATGGAGAAAACCGCGAGCACGCCAAGATCGACGGCCAACCGTCAGGCCTGCAGTTGGCTCGGAACGGAGACATCTGGGTCTCGGATATGGAACGCGGAATATTGCGCGTTTGCGGGCATGGCAGTGTCGTGGCCGAGGTTGCAGAGTTTGAGGGTAAACCGATCCGGGGTTGCAACGATCTTGCCTTTGACAGCGAAGGTGACCTGTATTTCACTGCGCCTGCGGGCTCCAATGGCTAGCCCGGCGGGGACGTCGGCGAGGTTTATTTCCGCACCACCGACGGCGCTGTCCGGCGGTTGGCCGAAGGGTTCGCCTTCCCCAACGGTATCGCGGTTACTAAATCCGATGAACTAGTGATCTTTGCTGAAACCTTCACGCACAAATTGGTGGGCATTCACCTCGATGCGCCGGGCTCGGTTGCCGATGTGCGGACTTGGCCGGTCCTGCCCGAAGGATGCATTGCCGGGGGCGACGGGATGGATTTTGATGCCGTCGGTAACCTCGTGGCCACGAATTACAGCAATGGCACACTGGAAATCTACGACGCCGAAGCCCGCCATCTGGAGTCGATCGAGCTGCCTTTTAGTAAGTGCTCGAACGTGCTTTTCTTCCCTGACGGCACCGGTCGCATGCTCATCACCGAGCACGAAAACGGCGCCCTCTGGAGCTTCGACTTCGGTCGCGATGGCCAGATGCAATACGGATGGACCTCCCTCGTTTTTTCCACGCTGCGGTGTTTGCACTTCTTGCGACATCCTCCTTGCACGCGGAAATTTGCCCGCCATTATTTCCGATCACATGGTCCTGAAAAAAGCAGACACCGTGCCACTCTGGGGCAAAGGAGAACCCGACGTGCAGCCTCTACAACGGTGCAGGTCTTCCCGCTTCTTCGTTTCGCACGGATGACTTCCCGCTTTCCACGCCAGGGACAAAACTTTGACGCAGGTGAATCACCAAAGTTGTGTTCGCGAAAAAAGTCATTCCACCGAAAACAGTGAAGAACTATTCCGCTAATTCTGTCTGAAAAATTCCGCTGGAGTGCCTAATCAGCGCGGGCGCAAAATGACGCCACTCGTCTCCCGGAACTCCCCGCCTTTTGTGAGATGTCCGATCATCGCGCTCTGGAGTTTTGCTCGGGATTGAAACGATTTCGAGGTCGCTCCCGGAACTCCGCCATCCAGCGTTGTAGGTCAAGTGCCGTGGCCTGCGTGACTTGGAAGGGAATATTTAAGTCCCGATGCCGAGCCAACATTTTTGGAAATCCCGCTACCGCGATCAACGCGTCGAAATCCTGGATTCCTTGGCCGGGCGGCCGCTGTGTCCCGGTGACCCAGGGTTCTGCAGCTTCGCGATACTCCGCCCAGAGAGAGCTGGAGGATCCGATTTGTACGGCCTCACGATCGAGGTGATCGATCCGATCCGGGACGAAACCCATCCGTGCGAGCAGTTGCTTGAGTTCGCCGGGTTGGAAAATCCCCTCGACCGACGGTGACTGGAAGGCGATAGAACCTGACATCGAATTAGGGTCGGTTTTTTTGCTCTTTTGGTTCTGCTGGTTGAGGCCCGCAGTTCGCCGGTAGAGACAACTGTCGGAAACGTTTGATGCCACGGCAATCGTAACCCTATGCAACTGTTAATCAGTAACTGCCAGCATTTGCGCTTGTTGGCCGGGAAGCGAGACGCAAGAGTTGACGGTGTCTTGCGAGTGCGCTTCGCTTCGTCGGCACAGACTGACCACAATGAAGAAACCTCCGATCAATGTCGCATTAGTGGGGGTGGGAGGCTACGGCCAGACCCATCTCCAATCGCTCCGCAATTTCGAAATTGAAGGGCTGGTCCGACTCGTAGCTGTCGCAGACCCCAGTCTCGACGGATCGGCGACAGATGCGTCGGAGTTTCTTGCAAACGGCGTGCGAACCTACACCGATTATCGAGAACTTTTTTCGCGCGAGAACGACCTGCATCTCTCCGTGATCGTCGCACCAATTCCATTGCATATGGACATGGTTTCCGCGGCCCTCAAGACCGGCTCGCGAATCTATCTCGAAAAGCCACCCGTTCCGACGATTCAGCAATGGCGGAAGCTGGTTGAACTGGATGTCGACCAGCGGGTCGCCGTCGGCTTCCAAATGATAGCCAACCGGCATATCCGCACGCTCCGTGAGTGGATTGAAAATGGCTCCCTTGGAGACGTGCAGACCATTTCTTTCGGTGGGCTTTCGCCGCGCGGAACCGGCTATTTTCATCGGGCTGCCTGGGCCGGAAAAGTGCTGCTTGGCGACGAACCGGTCTTCGACGGGCCAGCCACCAATGCCATGTCGCATGTTCTCAATAATGTTCTCTTCTTCGCCGCTGCATCGACGAATGCAGTCACTGCCGTGCCGGAAATGGTGACGGGGGAATTTTACCGGGCGCGACACGACATCGAAAGCTATGATCTCGTATCAACCTCCGGTTTGTTCGCGAACGGAATACGCTTCGTCGGAACACTCGGGCATTGCTGTGCGACACCGGTACCATTCGAAATCCGCGTCTCGGGCTCCCGGGGCTCTGCTTGGCTCAGCGAGGACGGCGGCCGGTTGTCATCCGATACAGGTCTTCCGGAATTGCATGACCCCAAGGCTGGAGCGGCCGCAGTGGCGACCCACTACCGCCAAACGATCGAATGGGCTGCCGGACGCCTCCCAGCCCCGGTCGTCTCACTCCGCGACACAGAAGGCTTCATGCGAACCGTGAACACGGCACTCGTCTCGTCAGGGGCGATCCATGAAATTCCATCCGAGGCGTCCCAGTTTCAATGTGCTAATTCTGTTCAAGCTGTTTCCGGAATTGAGGATGTTGTTCGCGAGTGCATCAGGAATGGCACACCCCTGTCCACTTCCGGATTGACTTGGACCAAGCCAGGCCTGCCGACCCGCGCCCGCGAAGTCGAAAACGTCGATCTCGCACGATTTGTCTCAGGCCGGGCCTAAAATCGACACGTTGATGTAACAGTTCCTGATTTACGCCGCAGCAAACCTTTTTTTTTCGACAAACACTTGTTTTGGGATGTCGATGCGATTGCCGAAATGTATGATCGCATCCGCCGCGAGCGTCTTCCGTTTTTCGGGGGATCATCAACTCCGTTTACCCCCACCATTCCACAACTAGACCTCCCGGCAAAACCCGATTTCGAGGAATTATTGGTGATCTACTAAAACGCCTTGGAACCTTATCTTTTCCACAGCCTGGAGGTGGCTCAGTCGCTCGTTGAGAACCGGCCTGGAGGCGAGACCGGCGTGCGCGAAATCGTGGCTTGGCAGGATGACGCGGTCTGGGATGCCATGGCTCGAGGAAAGTTTTTTCCCGATCTCCTCGTAGCGGCGGGAGGTTCTGTTCCGCCGGCCGGCTCCGCGACTCAGACGAGGTCTTAGGGAATCGGCCGGAAATAAATTGCCAATATAGGATTTGCGCGATCCAACGGGGAGATGGAACTAACCTTTACTCCCGAATTGAAGCAGACATTAAAATCCACGGCTAAACAGTTGTCAGGGGCAGACCGACGGCTATTCATGGCTTCTGTTGTTGAATCGCAAGGTCGAGGCAGTGCTTTGCACGCCGAGCGTGATATGGGGTGGGATCGCACCACCGTAAGAAAAGGCCTGCATGAACTCCGATCAGGCATGA
>JBDNGG010000205.1:0-2383 GCA_041689405.1 Terrimicrobiaceae bacterium
AGCCTGATCGGCGGGCAATCCCGAGAGGACCGCGTCGAGGTTGGCACGGTGCCCGGTGGAGAAATTGTCCAGGCAGGTGACGTGCTGGTCGAGGCGGAGAAGAGTCTCGATGAGATGCGAACCAATAAAGCCTGCGCCACCGGTGACGAGCCAACGCCGGGGTTCGGCGGCGAGGCGGGAGCAGAGGGATTCGTAGTTCGTGGGCATGGAAACGGGCTACGGTGTACGGTGTAGCCGGATCGGTCTATTGAAAAGAGCGGGATTGTCTAAATCTCCCCCCGAAACGGAGAAGGGTCCATTACTTCAGAAATACGATGAACTTGCGGCAGACAAAATTGAGCAAGGCGGAAGTGACAACGAGCCCGCCCTGGGCGATCCAGGGATCGAGCCCCCTGGAAATAAGAAGGGGACCCGAGAGTAAACCGACTCCGAAGCTCAAAAAGGAAATACCGATGAAAAGCAGGAACTCACGAAGCCGCGAATGGCGACCTGACTTGAAGACAAAGAGGACGTTGACGACATAGTTGAAGATGGCGGCAAGGGGAAATGCCAGGAGATTACTCAGGATGGCGTTGCGTTCTTTGAGCGAGTCAGGTATTCCGCCTTCAACGAGGTAGTCGTGAGCGGGAAACCAGGTATGGGAAAACCAGGTAAAGAGTCCCACATGAACGAAGGTGGTGAATACGCCAAGCGCGGCGTATTTAAGAAACTGGAAGGTGACCGGCGTGTCCGGGGACTTGAGCCAGAGGAAGGTTTCACGCCAACCGTGATCGCGGGCATGGTTCCAAAGTAGCCCGGCATCTTCCCGCAGTCCTCTCTGAATCCGAAAAATCATTGTCAGGGCAGGGGGGGCTTTCAAAAGAATTCGCCGCGGTAGAGGCGCCGGTAGCGGTCTATCATGGCATCGAGGGAAAGATGCGATTCAGCGTGCTGCCGGGCCGATTCACCGGCGGCAAGGAGGGTCCCGGCCGGGAGCGATGCGATCCGCCCGAGAGCGGATGCGATCAAGTCGGGGGTCCCGAGATCCTCGATCCAAGAGTGTTGTCCGTCCCCCGCCACCTCACGGACGCCGCACACCTCATTGGCCAGTACCGGAATGCCACTGGACATGGCTTCAAGGGCGGCATTGGGCATGCCCTCGCTCTCGGACGCGATGACAAGAAGGTCCATCGCCTGGTACCAGGGAACGGGGTCCTGTTGCAAACCGACCCAGATTATTCGGTCACGAAACGGACTGGCGGCAATTTGGGCGAGGACACGCTCTTTCTCGCTGCCGCTGTCACCGAGAAGCAGCAATCCAAGCTCCGGATGTTCACGGGCGGCCAGTTCGAAGCCCTCGATAAGGGGCTGATGGCGCTTGAGCGCCGCGAACCTCGCCACTTTGCCGATCCAGAAAAGATCGGGATCAAGAGCCAGCTCCTTGCGGTGCGCGCTTCGCTCTTCGCGGGGAAGGGGGCGAAAGCGTTGGCCGTCCACGCCGTTTTGCAGGGTGAACTGCCGACGGTGTTTCAGACCAACGGCCTGAAGCTGTTCCAATTGTTGGGAGGAAACCGTAAAAATGCACGAAGCGAGGGGATAGAGTAGCTTGCGCTGAAGCATCCTCCGCCACGAAAGCTCGTCGCCATGGAGGATAATATGTTCGGAGTGAATGAGCCGGGGCCGCGATGAGGCCGGCTTGGGCCGGGCGAGTGCTGTATAGAGCAACCCGCCGAGATGATGGGTGTGGATCAGGTCAAATTTCCCGTCCCTGATGAGCGAGCGCAGAGAGTGCACCGCCGAAAGGAGGAAGCCCGGGGGCTTATCGAGGGTGACGACCTTGATGCCCGGCCGGAGACGCTCAGCGAACGGTCCGGTGCGACTGAGGCAGCACACCGTGATGTCAAAGCTTTCAGGATCAAGGCGGTTACAGACCTGGACCATGATGTTCTCCATGCCGCCTTGATGGAGGCTGTCCACGATCTGAAGAAGTCGAATTTTCGGAGCTTCGCTGGGGGAATGAGCCATGAATTGCTGGAAACTCGCTTTTGGATTAGCCTGCCTCAACTGGAAAGCAAGGAAGAAGTCCTCTTCTGGTGCAGAAGATTTCGGATTGATTCGGATCCCGGGCGGTCGGAAGGAGCGGTTTGGATTT
The DNA here is from genome assembly GCA_041689405.1 of Terrimicrobiaceae bacterium. GTDB lineage: Bacteria > Verrucomicrobiota > Verrucomicrobiia > Chthoniobacterales > JAATET01 > JBDNGG01. The sequence goes on from JBDNGG010000205.1 coordinate 2,132, forward strand.
TACATTCCCCCCGATCAAAGCGATAGCGAATTGAACTCGACGAATGGATCCGCTAACACTCACCCGTTTAAGATCGGGATATCTCCCGTTTTGTTCACGGAAGGTCGCATGATGCCCACCCCCACGCCGTCCCGCCTCGCCCTCTCGACTTGCTGGTGTTCCCATCGACACTCGGACGGGTATGCCATGCTGGAGGAAATCCGCGAGCTGGGCTTTTCCCGCGTCGAACTCAGTCACGGTGTCCCCGTGACA
>JBDNGG010000206.1:0-7250 GCA_041689405.1 Terrimicrobiaceae bacterium
ATCGTAAAACCTCTGCGCGTGAAAAGGGCGAGGGTCGCGAATAATCGTGTTACCAATGTCACAGGAGGCTGCGGTGAGAGGCGCCGCCCCCATGCGGAGTGGTTGGTTCTCAGCGGAACGATACCTCGGTGCATCTATAAAAAGTCGTGGGTCCAATTTGCCGTAGTTACAAGCAGTGATGGAGGCCATTGGATTTAGCTTCGCCAGAAAGCGGAGCATTTCCTCAAGGGATGTCTCGTCAACAAGATCAGATTTGCTCAATGCAATCACACTCGCCGCAGTCAGTTGGCGCATCAGAAGGTGACCGGCCTTCGGAACTTCGAATTCTAAATCCGGGAGATCACGGCCACAGGCATAATCGTGCAGGAGGGCGCGAGAATCCACGAGTGCGATCACAGCACCCAATTCGACCCCGCCAAAAGCATCGAGTTCCTCAATGATGGCAGATGGATCGGAGCTGCCTGATGCTTCAATAAGAACATGTCGGAGGTTGCGGGCTTGCATTCTTTGCAAGGCATCACGGAAAGCGTCCCGATTGGAGTCGGAGAGCGAGCCCCCGGTAATGCTCGCGAGCGTGCCATCTTTCTCGGAAACGAAGTCGCCGTTGCGGATAAGTTCGCCGTCAACTTCAAGGTCGCTGAGATCATTGACGATCACCCCAAATTTTTCCGTTATATTGTGATCACGGATGATGCGAGAGAGAGTAGTGGTCTTGCCTGCGCCAAGGAAGCCGGTGAGAAGGGTGACTTTCATTCAGTCAAGGCTTAGCGGAAATACGTAGGCCTGTTGATTGAGATAATCCGCATCCTCTGCTGAAACGGAGAGCGCCCATTGGATGGCCTCGCAGGCCGATTCCAACGAGCCGAGTTCCTGGTGAACAATAGAAAGATAATACGCCGCATCCGGGTTGCTCTCCGGCCCGGCTTGGGAAAAATGGGCTAGGGTCTCATGCGCATGACCGAGTTCTTTTTCCGCCAGGCCAGTCAGGAAATGGACTTCTTCCGAGCGGGGCGCGACAGCGAGCGCCTTTTCTAGAACCCCACGGGCCAAATGAGTTTTCTCGATTTGCAGACAGAAGCGGGCCAATTGGCACCGGGTGGATGCATTGAGATGGTCGGATTCGGACATCGCGATGAGCGCTGACTCGGCCTCCAAATCTCGTCCTTCAGAGATTAGTTTCGCTATGCTGCGAACGGTGTCATCGGATGGCCGCCGGCGCGATGCGAGAGTGCTGTTCATCGTAATTTTCTTCCCTCAAGGCGGAGTTTTTTCCGCAGCTCAGCCAGACATTCTTTCCAGAAGTCACGCGGCATAGCTTCGTAGCGGACGACTTCGGGGTTAGTTTTCGAGGTGTAAAAAACATTGCTCGGCTCGGCCAGCAGTTCTTCGTAGAGAGACTTGCGAGGATAAACACACACCTCATCTGGACCTTCGAGGTGGGATCGCGGCTCGAGTCCGTCGGCTTCCGCTTCCAGTGCGGAAATCACTGCCCGCAAATCGCCCGCTCCGAGCAGCAGATTCATCGCCTTGGCAGTATCGAGATGCGGCACGACAAGAGCTGCTATGCGGGACACTACACGCCGGATTTCCCCGGACCGATCTGCAATCTTCCGCGGGGCGGCTTCGCCTGCCGGGGGAATGACCTCGAAGGAATCGGAAATACTGCGAATTCTCATGGAGTTTTTGCTTCCCGCGAAGATTTCGCTAGTTGCAGCGAGAGTTCCTGCCAGCGGTCCAGCAGCTCATCGGTTTTGGAAGATACCCCGTGCGCAACCGTCAAGTTGGTTTCGATTTCTGCCAATTCGCGGCGCAGTTGCATGAGCGGATCATGGCCACGCGGCACTTTGCCGACATGTTTGATGTCGCGATGGAGCTTGGGGAGAAAGGTGGTGAGTTGCGGCGCGAAAGTTTCGTAGCAGTGGGAACATCCAAGATTGAACGTCTTGGCGAACATTTCCTCCGTGAATCCGCAGCTTGGGCAGATTGTCTGCGCACGGACGTTAATCATCGCAGTCGGGACAATACTGTGAAGGGATGCACGGGCAGGCCAATCCCGCTTGGCTTTCGGAATACTCTCATGGGCGCAGGTCGGCACGGTCAGGCCTCGCGTGCAGCCCGCTCAAACCAAGTGATAACCTGCCGGAGGTACGCTTCGCCATAGTGGGCGGTGAAATCCTTCGTCGCGCGATCACTGGGTTCTCGCAACGCCATCACGCGCTCCTGTGCATAAGCCGTCGTGAGGGGAATTCCGCACGTTACGGTAAGCGCGTGCCGCCATTCTTCGTAAGTCGTGAAATGATATCCAGAAGACATCAGTGGGAATGCGCGAGTTCAGGCTCTGCCAGTTGGGGCGTCCACTTCGGAAATGGATCGCGCAGCTTTTTCCAACCCTCGGGCTCCATGGCCATTTCGCGGTCATTTAATAGGCACTTGCGCAGCCCCTCAAGCATCTGGTCTTTTGGCAGATCCTGTCCGATAAAAACCATCTGCTGCCTGCGATCGCCATAAGGTTCCTGCCAGTCGGATCGGATTGCCCGCAGCGACTCTTCGTCGGCTGGCAGTTCGTCCGCTGTTGCCCACCAGAATCCCACCGGACGGTATTCGGCACTGCCGCCGGCCTGCGACCACAGCCCGATCATGTCGTGCCGTGTCGCCAGCCAGAAATATCCCTTCGAGCGCAGCAAGCCGGACCATTCGGTGTGGATGAAATCCCAAAACCGCTTCGGATGAAACGGGCGACGGGCACGGAAAACGAAGCTACCGATACCATATTCTTCGGTTTCAGGTGTGTGAATGTTGTTGAGTTCCTTGAGCCAGCCGGCAGATTTCTGGGCTTTTTCCATATCGAAACGTCCCGTGTCCATGACCTCGGAGAGGGGCACACGACCGCGCTCGGACTCGATGATCCGCGCATCAGGATTCAGCTTGTGGAGAATGGCGTGCAGCTCAGCCCGTTGCTCCTCAGAGACGAGGTCAATCTTGTTGATGACGATCACATCCGCGAACTCAACCTGGTCGGCGAAAAGATCGGCGATGGTGCGCTCGTCTTCCTCTCCGAGGGCAAGCTCTTTTTCTTTTAGCGTGTCGGATCCCTCGTAGTGCGCGAGGAAGTTTGCCGCATCGATGACGGTCGCCATGGTATCGAGGCGGGTGAGTGTTTGCAGACTGCGCCCCTCCTCGTCGGCAAAAGTGAAAGTCTGCGCTACCGGGAGCGGCTCCGAGATTCCGGTGGATTCGATAAGCAAGTAGTCAAAGCGCCCTTCGTCCGCGAGCCGCGTGACTTCCTTGAGCAGGTCCTCGCGCAGGGTGCAGCAGATGCAGCCGTTCGACATTTCGACAAGTTTTTCCTCAGTGCGCGAAAGTTCCGCCCCACCGTCGCGCACCAGCGCAGCATCGATATTCACCTCGCTCATGTCATTGACGATCACGGCCACGCGGAGGCCTTCACGGTTGTTCAGGACGTGATTGAGGAGGGTGGTTTTTCCGGCTCCGAGAAAGCCGGAGAGCACGGTGACGGGCAGTTTGCTTGGGATGTTCATAATTTGTCGTTGTTTCAGCAGGCGCAATCGTTGGGTTGGTCGATGCAAAGGCGAATGCGGTATTGGCCGCGGTGCCGCACGGGGGCACTTCGGTGGATGAGAGAAATATCCTCATCGGCGGACCAAGCCCGGCCTTTGCATATCGCGACGTGCCAGTTTGGGATGGAGCGAATGGCGGATTCATCCACCACGATGGCACGGTTGGCCTCGTGGGTGCTCCGGCCGCGGGAACCTAATTCCTCACGACGGGCGTTCCTGTTCTCCAGCCATTGGGTGCCGGGTCCCGCGTAGGTGCAGAGCATCCGCAGGCGAAGAGTATCCGCATGAAAGAGAGCGCATCCGTCATCTTCAACTCTTTCCAACCGCACGCGCGGGTGCCGGGTTCCCGCAATGTCCGCGAAGAGTTTTGCCAGCAAAACAATATCGGCGACAAAATGCCGCAGGCTGCGGGAAACGATCTCCGAAGCCGTCGTGATGGGAATTCCTGCGGTGATTTGATCCGCTGAGGGCGAGCGCCAATCGAGAGCCACTGGCCGATCAGCGCTCAGGATTGACTCAAGGGCGGAAGTTGCCAATGGGTTCAACGACCGTCGCCAGAGGCAGAGATTGAACACAGGCTCGGCGATGCGCCGGAGCACCGCAGACTGGTCGGCTGCTACCACATGCGACCGATGATCGAGAAGGGCTGCCACGATACTTATAGCGTGATGATTTGATCCGGCGGATTTCCCCCGAGTGCGGCGTAGAGGTCGGGGAAGCAACCGACTTTGACGCCGTCCACGGTATTGCACGGGTTGGCCCCACCGGGCTGGCCGGTGGCAAGTTCGCGTTCCAGGGCACATTGGTCGCAGAGCATAAGGAGGATGCCGTTTTCGCGGGCAACCTTGCCGATGCGCTCGCCCAAGGGATTTCCCTTTTGCAAGATGAAGGTGTTGTCATCAAAGAAGAACATCCCGACGACTTCTACGCCGTGCGTGCCGGCTTCGAGTTGGGGCAGAATCATCTTGCCGAGTTTGTAGCTCGCGGTGTGGCCGGAGGTGCTGAAGATGTAGGCGATTTTCATGGATGGATTTTTGTGTTTGTGGGTTTGGTTTTGCGGGTAAAAGCCGGGAATTTCACGGGACGGAAGATGGAGGGTTTGCACATGGCGTCGCCGGCGCGAGGTGTCGAGGCAGGGTCGGCGAGAAGAGATAAATCGGGCATTACAAAATTGATAATTTACTATCGATTGTCTGATTGATAATCTGATCTCAATTCATGTCAAGCCCTATTGGCGGTTTAAACCAGCCAAAGTCATTCTGAGCTTTTTCATGAAATTATGATTGACCACTCCCAAATCGTGAGCACGCCTGTGGGCATTTGCGAATGCAGTATTTCCTCTTCTTGGCTCCAGAAATAGACCGCATCTCAGGCCATCACATTTTAGCCGATAAGCGACTTTCGATAATTGACTCTCATATTTTTTGTGATAAGATCGGATCATGGCCTATACAACGCAGCAAAAGCTCATTGTGTCTGCCGTCATCGAGAAATCAAATCGCCCGCTGACTCCTTTGGACATCTGCGAGGCCGCGAAGGTTGAATTTCCCTTGCTGGGCATTGCCACAGTTTACCGGTCGCTCAAACGGTTTGTTGGAGAAGGCAGTGTTCGTCTGGTTGAAGTGCCCGGAGCACCTCCCCATTACGAACACGTATCACGCCCTCACCATCATTTTTTTCTGTGCAAGCAATGCAAACAGCTTTTTGACCTTGTTGGCTGTGTGCGAGGGATTGACGCGATGGCTCCCTCTGGATTCCAAGTGGATAGTCACGAGATCGTTCTGTACGGCAACTGTCCGGACTGCCTGGCAGCCTGAATGCAAAACCTCTATTAAATGCCAGACCCCCAATGTGGACCAATATCTGATATCTCAATCCTAAGCTGATTAAATCACCCCGTTACTCATTCCATTTATCTATGAAAATACTCCATCAACTCAGTTTAGGCCTTATCGTTTGCGCGTTCTCAACCGCTCCGGTCAAGGCAGCCACCGTCAATATCGTCGCCGCAGAAAATTTTTACGGGGGCGTGGTTCAGCAAATCGCGGGCGATTCGGCGCAAGTGACGAGCATTCTCAATAATCCGAATCAGGACCCGCACGAGTTTACGACCGATGCCGCGACGGCCAAGGCCGTGGCGGATGCCGACATCGTGATCTACAGCGGCATCGGCTATGATGACTGGATGGAAAAGCTCCTCGGTGCCCAAGGCAAACCGGAACGGGTCGTGATCAAAGTCGCCGACTTGATGGGAGCGAAAGACGGCGACAACCCCCACATTTGGTATGATCCGAAAACCATGCCCGCGCTCGCGGTCAAAGTGGCCGACCTCTTGAAAAAGCCCGACGGTCTTGCGGCTTTCCAAAAATCAATGGAACCTCTCACGGCGAAAATTGCCGCGATCAAAGCCTCGAAGGCGGGAACACCCGTGACGGCGACGGAACCCGTTTTTGGTTACATGGCCGATGCACTGGGATTCAAAATGGAGAACAATGAATTTCAGGTTGCGGTGATGAACGATACCGATCCCAGCTTCCAGGAAACCGCTGACTTCGAGAAAAGCCTGACCTCGAAGACGGTTAGAATTCTTTTTTATAACAGCCAGGTCACCGACCCAACGACAGAGCGGCTTCAGGCCGTCGCCAAAGGGCACGACGTTCCGGTGGTCGGAGTGACAGAAACGCAGCCGCCCGATGCGAAGAGCTACGTGGATTGGATGCTGGCGGAACTCAGCGAAGTGGAAAAAGCCCTGGGTAACAATTGACCGCCGCACTTTCCATCAAGGACGCGGGCGTGCGGCTGGGAGGGCACGACATTCTACGCGGGGTGAACGCGCAGATTGAACCGGGTGAGTTTGTCGGCGTGTTCGGGCCGAATGGCGCGGGCAAATCCACCCTGATGCGCTGCGTGCTCGGGCTCACTCCGCTTTGTGCCGGAAGCATTTCGCTCTTCGGCGAACCGCCGGGGCGGGCCAATGGCTGCATCGGCTACATGCCGCAAAGCCGGGCCAGTCTTGAAAGCACCTCCCTCAGCGCCCGATCTCTGGTGACGGCAGTCGAGGGCGGAGATCGCTGGGGATTTCCTTGGAGCAACCGCGCTTCCCGGGAAGAAGTCGAGAGAGCCATGAAATTGGCCGGCGCCGAGGAATATGCCGACCGACCATTCTCGGTTCTTTCCGGCGGGGAAAAACAACGCATCACGCTGGCGCAAGCGTTGCTGGGTAAACCGCGACTGCTCATTCTCGATGAACCTCTCGCGAGTCTCGACCCGCGAAATCAGATGCGGATGGTCGAATGCATAGCGGGTATTAAGGCCGCCACCGGGGCGACGATTTTGTTCATTGCCCACGACATCAATCCCCTTCTCGGCCACATGGACCGCGTGCTCTATGTCGCGGGCGGGAGCGCAGCCATTGGCCCCGTGGATGACATCGTTTCCAGCGAATCGTTGAGCAGGCTCTATGGCGCCGAGATCCATGTGGTTCGCGCCGAGGGGAAAATCTTTATCGTTGCGGCCGAGGGAAACGTCACGGAGGCAGCCCGGCATGATTGATCAAATCCTGAACTTTCTGTCGTATGACTTCGTGCGAAGCGCTCTGATGGCGGGCTCGTTGGCCGGAATCCTTGGCGCGGTGGTCGGGTATTTCGTCGTGCTGCGGCAAGTCAGTTTTGC
>JBDNGG010000207.1:0-3128 GCA_041689405.1 Terrimicrobiaceae bacterium
ATTCGCGGAGAAGGCACGGTGGTGAACTCGTGGCCGGCATGAACTGACACCGCAAGAAAATCGAATTCCTCCCGCATTCTTCGAATCTCATCCACATTCTTCTGTGGACAAAACTCGGCGGCACCGGGTTGTTCCGGGCCAGCCAAGTTCAACTCTCTCTCCGCCACTGCCCAGATGCCGATCCGAAGACCATTTGCCCGCAACTCCAAGGGCTTGGCCGCTTCGTGCGAATTATCTCCGGCACCACAAGTGACCATACCTTCCTGCTGAAGGTGGCGAATCGTTTGCTGGATCCCTTCTCCACGAAAATCCAAAATATGGTTGTTTGCCAGGCTCCAGGCATCCACATGCAGCCGCTTCAAATAGGCTGCCACTTCGGGACTGCCGCGCAGTCCACCGCCAGCAAGACTGGCACGTGGTAATGTCGGATCACATAAGGGAGCCTCCAGATTAACGATGGAAAGATGATCTCTCAGGAGCGCTTGTAGTTTCGGATCGAAAATCTCCTCCCCGCGAAGCATCTTTTCCTCATAACGACGAATCGGGCAAAAATCCCCGCCAAAGACCAGTGAAGTCCCGGCAGTTTTCTCACCCGCATCACTCTGACTCTCTGATGTGTCTACCTTCATGTTTGAGTGCTTATAACTTCCTGCCGAAGACGATCTTCATAATCTCGAATGTCGATCATCACACCCTCCCGCCGCGACACCTCTGCCGCAAAGACTAAAAGGTGCCCTTCGAGCGAGTCTTGGATCGGAGTGAGCAGGCGCGAATGGTCACCGCTCTGGATCGCGTCCGTAAAATTGTCCATGATCGCCCGGTCTCCTCCGCCATGCGTCCCCTTGGCATGGACGGTAATGACTTCATCCAAACGCGGTTCAAACCGCCGGGCCAGCACTTCCGGGGCCGTCCCCTGATATTCAATTTCGCCATTGGTCAGGCTGATTTTTGTCATGCGACGTTCAACGGCATTATGTCCGCACATGGTGAAAGAGACGAAAATTCCGCCTTCGAGCTCGATATTCACCACCTGATTATCAACGACGTTGTTGTCGCACTGATACACGCAGCGACCAAACTGGTTTTTCAAGAGCAACTCCCGCAAATGGGCCTTATCCCGCACCACCCCCATTTGGCGGATATAGGCCGGGTCGGTTTCCTCGTCGAAATAGAGCTTGGCCGCATCATAGGCGCAGGTGTCGGAATGGGGACATCCCTCCAGACAGAATTCGGGCGCCCCGGGTGGGCAGTTCTCTTTTCGGAAGTGCTTTAGTGACCCCATAGACGACACCTTCACCGCCCGACGTCCCACCAGATGGACCAAAAGATCCATGTCGTGGCAGGACTTGGCCAGAAGCATAGGTGTCAGGCGGTCATTGCCAAAAAATCCCCGAACAAAGGAATGCGCCATGTGGTGCCAGGCAAGATTCTCGCTGTGTTGAATGCCCACGATCTCGCCGTAATCACCGGAATCCACCAAACGTTTGATCGTCCGGTAAATCGGCGTCAATCGCATCTGATGACAGACGATAAGGATGTGTGGGTAATCGCGGGTCGCATCATGGATGCGGATCAAATCCTCCGGTGTGGTGCACAGCGGCTTTTCAACCAAAATATGCCAATTCTTTTCCATCGACTGTCGCACGAAATCAAAACGCTGGTCTTCGAGGGTGGCGATCACCACGCCGTCGATGCCGGCGGGGGGGGCGGCAAAAAATGCTTCTGGCGAAGCGAACTGGCATTCCTCAGGGATGTCATGAGCCCGAGAAAAGGCCCTTCGCCGCTCCACCTCCGGTTCCACCACAGCAACAAATTTTGCCCGCTGCGGCTGATCCAGGGCATAGGCTCCAAAAATTCCCGATCCACGATTACCAGCTCCAATCAGAGCCAAACGAACAGTCTGCGATTTCATAATTTTTTCTGTGCTATTTTTCTCCCGTCTGAACCCTGCTCACTCCGTGTAAAGAGCGACCGGTCTCCAGACTCCACCAGCTCCGAAGGCATCATATCCGCGCACAGCAATCACATTTTCTTTTCCCGTTTGGATAAAGTCGGTGACATCAAAGGCAAACGAAGTTTGCCAGTCGTCGGGCATGATGAGATGCCGTGAATGGGCCAGTTTTCCATTGATATAGATATCGCCATCGTCGTCCAAGGCTCCGAAACGCAGCATTATGGTTTTTCCTTTGGGGAAATCCGGAGCCAAGAACTTTGTCCGATACCAAAATCGCCCATCCACTCCTTTGTAGCCCTGTCGCTCAAAAACATTCCAAGTGGAAATTTCATTCCAACCACGATCGTCATAGGCCACTTTTTCCCATCCTTCTTCCAGTCCAAGGTTCTTATTATCGAGGCGGAATTTCCATAATTCCGGCAAAGGAAAGAGGTTCGGGATCGCCTTGGGCACCTCATTCCGAGCAAACAACTCCCTTTTCCAAACCTTTTCGTCCTTTAGTTCGGGAAGGCCGAGCGGCGTGACCGTCGCCGCGACCTCGCCCAGATCCTGAAGTTTTGCGAGAACCCTCGGCGAACAGGTTTCTGCCACCTTGTCTTTCGTCCAAAATTGCTCACAATCGGCCAGTGCTTTCTGATACCGCTCAATGGACTCCGGCGTCCGTTCGTTCAGCGCCTCGGTATAACTCTGATAAACCTGAGCGGCTTGGGCAAACATCTCCCACGTGACAAGAAAAAGCTCCAAGCGGGTTTTTTCCTTTCCTTTGGCCTTATTGATTTCATCGGTCAGTTGACGACGGCCATCTTCAGCCAGGCCGTTACCCATCATCTGTTGGGTGGCGGCAAACCCTCCGTAAACAATCCGCGGCAGGGTCCGGCTGCTGGCATCGAGCCGTTCCATCAAATCCAGGACCACTTTCCCACCTTTCTCTCCGTAGTATTCCCGGGTGAACGTTTTCAGCAAATCTCTAGTGTTTTGGGAACTATCCCAGGTGTATTGCGACAAAACCCAAAGAATCGGCCAGATTTGCTCGTTGCGATTCATGACCTCGGTATGAAAATGGCGGATTCCCAGCGCATGATCTGCTTCTGCTGTATCCAAGAGACTCAGCATTTGGGGAGTTCCGTTCCAAGTTGAATAATTATAGACCCGCATCTCCGCACCAGCCGCCTTG
>JBDNGG010000208.1:0-1965 GCA_041689405.1 Terrimicrobiaceae bacterium
CCTCCCGACATGGCTTCCAAATGGCGTTGAAGTTCATTGGCCGCTGTCTTCACGCTCGGCGACGCATCCGCCGCGAGAACAATTTCTGCCACCGGCTTGCCGGCGGTAACCAAGGGGACCGCTGCGCCAAGAGGAAAAGCTGCGGAGAGGAGGAGGGCAATCGTTGCGAGTTTATTCATAAATCAAAAATCATCGTGGCGAGCATCATTTTCACAGGGAACCGATTCCTGGGTGCAGTCGGAGAGCTCGCTCCCCTCTCCGGCGACATTTTTTGGTGTTAGTCGATTGTCGATTCAAAGTCTTAGCGACAGGTCAGAGGACGTGGACTTCCTTGATCGCGGCCGCTCCAATTTCTGTAGGGATTTGATTCTGCGTCAGGTCGTTTCCGGACAAATAAACTAAGGTGGCTTCGTCGCAAACTTTCACTCCCACCCGGCAACCGTGAACTTGCACCCCGGTCACGCGGACTTGGGTCGGCAAAGATTGGATTTCCGGGACGAGCGCGATCCCGATCCGGCAGTCTCCCCGCACCCAAAACTCCCCGCTGCCGGCACCCCAGTGGCCCTCCTCCACGCGGATCCCACCGTTCTCGGCATCCGGCAATGGCGCGGCCATCTGGCCGATGATTCCGCCAGTCACGGAAAGATGGTATCCGCCGAGTTCGAGGCCGACGAAGCGCGTTGCAAGCGCGGTGAGATTGACGATGGAATTGTGGTGTCCAGCAACCAAGACATTCGGGCGATAGACATCGGCTGTAAAAAGACGGTCGGTCGTGCCGATCGCCACATCGCCGGTTGAAGTGCAATTATCGGAATAAATGGAGAGGTTGAGGCCATTTTCCACGCAGAGGTTGTTTGCCAGATAGACTTCCCGGATGTTGGCTCCGGTGTGGATTCCAAAGCGCGCATTATTTTTACAAATGTTTCCCTGGATCATGATCCGGTGGCTGGCGACATTCGGCTCGCGGACCTGATGCAGCATGATCCCGTCCTCCCACTCGGAATCGCAGGCCGTGTTACCGATGATCTGGAAATCGCGGCAGCGGTAAAGGGTGATGTTTTTGTCATGAGCCCGCAGGCAGGTGGTATTCCTGATGCTGCTCCGCTCGACATTCGCCAGGCAGATGCCCATCAATGTCGTGTCGCAGACGGTGATGTCCTCGATCACGATATCCGACAGAAAAAGACCTTCTCCGGAGGCAGTTTCCGGGTCTGCACTTAAGTCCTCCCTGTGCGATAGCGTCGATGTCTGCTTGCATGGCCTGCAAGCGACAATTCCCGAAGCAGCGCGCCAATCCTCGCTATGTTCCTCCTCGAGATATGCCGGTGCGGCATTGAGGTGGTTTGCCTTGTTGCCATCAATGATGCCGCCGCCGGAGATTCTGACCCCCGAGTGGCTGATCCAAATCGCGGAATGCTGGCGGCCCACCACTGCGTTCGCCTCACGCAAATACCTCCGGGCACTGGCACGTTCTAGCTTGAGCGTGTTGCCAGAAATGGAAACGATTCGCGCATTTCCCGCGGATTGCCGCCGGGTTTTTCTGCCACCGCCTTGGATCGGCAACCGGTCGTCGTGCAGCGACACCCATTCGCCAAGCCCAAATGCTGACGAGTCCGTCACATGGATTTCCGAATCCCCGACCGCGACATCGGCGGTCAGCGGCTGGATGGGAGAATCGGCCAGGCGAATCGTGCCATTGATAACCAGATGTTGGTTTTCCGCAGGCTCAAGCACATTCCTGATCGAAAAAACGCCTGAAGGAATCGTCACGCGTTTGGCACCCGAGGTTAAGGCGGCTCGAATGGCGGCGGTATCGTCAGCGACCCCGTCGCCAACCGCCCCAAAATCTAATACGGAAACATCCAGGCTGGTTTGATTGATTGTGCTCATAGTTTTGTAGGTTTGATTAGAATTTCATGCTGTCCCGACGGGTACGGCAGAGAGAGCGAAAGGCGTCCGCCGCCA
>JBDNGG010000209.1:0-4558 GCA_041689405.1 Terrimicrobiaceae bacterium
AGACCACCCTGGTTTTGGTCACTCACGACCGGGAGGTCGCCGCTCACGCATCCCGCCTCCTCACCATGCGTGACGGACGAATCATCTCGGACTCCGCCGCGCCATGACTTTTCTGACCATTATTTTTCGTGATCTCTGGCGTCGGCCGATTCGAACGGCACTAACCATGGCGGGAATTGCCATCGGGATCGCAGCGGTGATTTCCCTGGTTGGCATGGCCTCGGGTTATGAAAAGGGCATTGTCAAACAGCTCGATGTCATAGGCATCGATGTCATCGTGAGCAATATGGAGGGAGGGTTGATGCCTAAGGCCTTTGATGAATCCATCCGAGACCAGATTGCGACCCTTCCCGACGCGGCAGAAGTCACGACGGTCCTCATGCAAATGCTCAGCGTCGAGGATGCGCCGATGATCATGGTTTCCGGTCGCGAATGGGGCGGATTCACATGGGAAAAACTCACCATTCTTGATGGCCGGATGCCGCTCGATGGCAGTGAGCGCGCGGTTGTGCTGGGCACGATGGCCGCCGAAATGTTGAAAAAGAAAGTCGGGGACACGGTTCAGATCGAAACGGAGGAATTTGCTGTCGTGGGACTTGTGGACGGGCATTCCCTGGTGGAAAATGGCGCCATCATTCTCTCGCTTCCCCTGTTTCAGAGCGCCTCGGGTTTTGAGGGCCGGGTGAATTTTATTGATATCCGGGTGCCTGCCGACGCCGGAGCGGACCAGATTGAGGCGCTTTGCCTCAAAATCGAGGACTCATTCGCCGGGTTACGTGCAGTCAGAGCATCTGAGGTTGTTGGCACAAGTCAGGGTTTTAAAATCGCCAAGGCCATGAGCTGGAGCACGTCGATTCTTGCGATCATTGTGGGAGTTTTTGGCGTCATGAATACGATGTTAATGACCGTTTTCGAGCGGACCCACGAAATCGGCGTCCTGCTCGCGCTGGGCTGGAAAAAGCGTATGATCGTTGGTCTGATCCTCGCGGAAGCGGCCGTCATGGGTCTGCTAGGCGGCATCATTGGTGTCCTTCTCGGTGCCGCAACTCTGGCCATCCTGGGCACACTCCCCGAAGTTCGCGGACTCCTCGAGCCGGACCTCAGTCAAAGCCTCATTCTACAGGCCATCCTGATCGCAGTCGGCGTCGGCATCGCCAGCGGACTCTACCCCGCATGGCGGGGCTCCCGGCTCTCACCAAGCGTGGCGCTGCAGGGCTGAAACAAAATTTAATTTAGTCATGATCGATCCTCTTACTTCCATTACACCATCCTCACCACCCTCACCACCCTCCTTGAAAAAGGAGGGAATCGCCATCATTGGAATGGGATGCCGGTTTCCGGGGGGCGTGAATGACACGGCGGCTTTTTGGAAGCTGCTTATTGAGGGGCGTGAGGGCGTTTGTGACGTTCCTGCGGATCGCTGGAATATTGAGCGGTTTTATGATGCTGAGCCGGGGTTGACTGGAAAGTCCATTGCCAAGCGAGGCGGGTTTCTGGATGCGATAGACCAATTTGACCCGCAATTTTTCGGCATATCACCCCGCGAGGCTCCTTACATTGATCCTCAACAGCGGCTTCTTCTCGAAACGGCATGGGAAGCGATTGAGGACGCCGGCATGATTTTGGATTTTGAGAACGGCACGGATATCGGCGTGTTTGCTGGCATCTCCCATAATGATTATCAGGGCCTCCAACACACGCCGACGGATCGCACCGGCATCAGCGCCCACACGCCGATTGGCAGTGCGCATAGCATCGCGGCCAATCGCATTTCTTATTGCCTGAATCTGAGCGGCCCAAGCATCGCGATGGATACGGCGTGTTCTTCAGCACTCACCGCCGTTCATGCAGCCTGTGAACATCTTCATGCGGGCCGCTGCCGCGCCGCTCTGGCCGGGGGGGTGACCGTCATGATTACGCCGGATGGATTTATCGGCTTTTCGCAGGCCGGGATGTTGTCTCCCGAGGGCAAATGTAAGGCGTTCGATGCCTCGGCCGACGGATTTGTGCGCGGAGAAGGTGCCGGGATGGTTCTCCTGAAGCGGCTCTCAGACGCCGTAGCCGACGGGGATTCCATTCACGCTGTCATTCTTGGTTCGTCCGTCAATCAAGACGGGCACACCAATGGCATTTCGCTTCCGAGCCCGGAGGCCCAGGCGCGGCTTGTGCGCGAGGCCTGTGTGGATGCCGGGGTGGAGCCCTCGCAGATCGGCTTTGTGGAGGCGCATGGGACGGGCACCGCCGTGGGCGACCCGATTGAGGCCACAGCTTTGGGCGAGGCCCTCTGTGCTGACCGTCCAGCAGATGAACCCCTTCTCGTTGGCTCGGTGAAAACCAATCTTGGCCATCTCGAAACGGCCTCGGGTATTGCCGGCTTGATCAAGGCGGTCCTTGCTCTCAAGCACAAACAAATCCCCCCGAGTCTTCACTTTCAAAACCCCAATCCGCACATTGATTTTGAGGCCCTGAAGTTGCGTGTTCCCGTGGTGATGGAGCCGTTTCCTGCGAAGCCTGGCTCACCGCGTATGGCCGGAGTGAATTCCTTTGGATTTGGTGGCGCGAATGCCCACCTCATCGTGGCGGAAGTGTTGGACAAGGTTTCTGCGAAAACTACCAGCCACCTGTCATCCGACGGGAGGGCCTGGCCAATCATGATTTCGGCGCGCTCGGAGGCCGCACTCCAGCTTTCGGCCGCACAGCTCGGGCTTTGGATTGAGAACCATTCCATGATGAACGGGAGTTCGCCTCTCCTCGAGGATCTGACGTATTCCCTCGGCGCCCGTCGCAATCACCACTCTCACCGGCTCACGATCACGTCCGGCTCCATGGCGGAGGTTTCGCAAGAGCTTGTGGCGTTTTCAAAAGATGAACCGTTGACCAAAGCCCGCGTGTCCTTCACCCCCCGTCGCGAACACGCGGCGCGCGTGGGTTTTGTGATGAGCGGCCAAGGCACTCAGGCTCCAGGAATGGGAATGGAGCTCATGCGCCAGGAACCGGTGTTTCGCAAAATGCTCGAAGACTGCGAGCAGGCCATGCGGCCCTTCGCTCGCTTTTCTCTCATTGAGGAACTGGCTCGCCCGGAAGCCACGTCCCAGATGCATCGCACGGAGATTTCGCAGCCCGCTATTTTTGCAATTCAAATGGGGCTCGCGGCCCTTTGGCAATCCTGGGGTATTGTGCCAACCGCGGTGATGGGTCACAGCGTCGGAGAAATTGCAGCAGCCTGCGTGGCTGGAATTCTCACGCTGGACGATGCCGCCCAGATTATCGTGCTTCGCGGACAATGCATGGATGACCACATACCCGACGGCGGGGGAATGCTGGCAGTTGGAATGACGGCCGAAGCCGCATCTGCGGTCATTGCGCGGCATGATCGTGCCGTGACCATTGCCGCCTTCAATGGCCACAAGTCGCTCACGTTGGCCGGAAAAAAAACCTCCTTGGAGGCCATTGCTGCCGAACTCGAAGCAGAAGAAATTTTTGCCCGTTTCTTGAAGGTGGATTACCCCTTCCATCACGCCATGATGCAGCCGTCGGCGGATGCCCTCCACGACGCACTCTCCGCATTGTCTCCCGCTTCCGAGAGCCTTCCGTTTTTCAGCACGGTCACTGGCCAGCGTCATTCTGGCGAGACCTGCGATGCGGGGCATTGGTCGCGCGGGGTGCGGCTTCCTGTGGAATTTGCATCAGCGATCCGGGAGGTGGCCGATCATGGCGTGGATGTCTGGCTTGAGATCGGAGCCCATCCCGCCTTGGTGCGTTCGATGCAGGAGTGCCTCGTGGCAGAAACCACCAAGCCGACCATCGTGGCCTCGATGCGGCGTGAGCGCGAGCACGAGTCCTTGCTCGAAACGGCAATGGACCTTCACATGGCCGGGGTGGCTCTGGACTTTGAAGCCCTTACTCCTTCCCGCAAATATTTGGATCTGCCTTCCTATGCTTGGGATAAAGATCGTTGGTGGAATGAGTGCGCGGAAACCCGCGAAGGCCGGCTGGGAGCTGGAGGACGCGGATTGCTTGATGTGCGTTTGGGCAGGGCTACGCCCACATGGATCGCGCGACTTGATGGCCGGCACATGGCCTTCCTCAAAGATCACCGCGTGGAAAACCACACGATTTTTCCTGCAGCCGGGTTTGTCGAAATGGCCTTCGAGGCTGGCGTGCAGCTCTTTGAAGGCGCTGCTTTTGTTGTGGAAGATTTTGAGATCCGCAAACCGCTCATCCTGCCCGACCCGGTTTCCGGCTTGTTGCTTGAGCTGACTTATGACCCCACGGCTCGCACGTTCACGATTCAGAGCCGCTTCGAAAACAGTGCGTCATGGTCGGTCCATGTCATTGGATCCCTGCGCGGCGAGCGCACGGATTCCGCGTTTTCCGGAACGCAATGGCAGAACGGTGCCTCATCACAATTGCAGCCAATGGAAGTCGGCGCGTTCTACGATCATATGAGCGAAATGGGCCTGCGTTACGGGCCGGAATTCCGTCCAATCCGCGAGCTCTCTGTGGGGGACGGAAAATCTTTGGGTCAAGTTTCCCTCTCCGAAGATGTCGCAAAACG
>JBDNGG010000210.1:0-2592 GCA_041689405.1 Terrimicrobiaceae bacterium
GCCCATCCTCCTGAGTTCGGCGGCAGCAAATCGCAAGTTGGTTTCTATTCTGATAACTCCAGTTGCAGTCCGCTGAAAATCTCTTATGTGGCACCGGGGCAGGTATTCCCTGACGAAAGAACGAATAATCGAGAGCACCGGTCGCCCCTTCCCTGGATGTGTGGCGAGGTAATCAAGGAGTGGCAGAACCAGTTTTTTGGATGCGTAAGGCTCCAAACCCTCGGACGAGCCTCCATCCACAAAATGGATTTTTCCTGTGGATGGATCTGCAAAAAGTTGCTTCGGGCGGAAGGTTGTCAGGTGGTGCTCATCATCCAGAAGCCCTCCATCGAAGCGGAGGGCATCAATGAGTTCTGACAAGCGATTGAGCTTTTGGGTGAGTGTGATCTGGTCCCACCGTTTGGGCTGGTCTGGTGTGATCTCGATCAGGGAATCAATAATCGCCCTCGCGTGTTCAAGCTCCTCTTTCTTAAACATCTTTCTTTCTCCCGCAGTAGGTTCTGAGGCTGAAGGACTCTTCGTTGGCGGCACTTTCCGCTATTGTCCGGAATGAAGCATCAATTAAGGCGTCAAACGCTTCGGGCGAGAGGGGATCGGCCACGTTCAGGAATTTGGTGCCGGGAGCAAAATCGGAAACTTTCATAGATTGGCTGTTGTGCAGGAGATGAATTTAGCCGGACTCATTGCGATTTACCCTGACCCACCGAGATGCGTACAGATTCATTCGCGTTTGCTGCTTGTCTCATGAGTTTTTGGAATGTGGCAGAGGACCGATTGGATGAGGTTGAGCCGAGTCCGACGAAATCGCCACGGAAGTCCCGCCTCCGTTTGGAAGGAGAACCACCCCCCCGAGGTCGCGTTGCCCGTGGAAGGCGGTGTAGCTGGGAAGGCGGGCTGTCCTGCGCTCGATCACGGCTTGCCGGTGTGCCTCTACAACGCTCAAAAAATGGAACGCTTGCGGAACGTTTGCGAGAATGAGGGAGGCGGCGTCCCACGCCTTTTCTTCCTCGTAGATCAGCAGGAGATTATGATACGCGGCAGGATCCTCCGGCCATCGACGAATGACCTCAATTTGCCAGGCTTTCGCCTCATGCTTGGCGTCCATCTTTTGCGCGATGATTGATCGGCAAAGAATCCAGAACGTCGTCGTCTTCGCGAGTAACCCACAAACCTCCAACATCTCCATCCGCGATTCCCAGAGAATTGCTCCCGAAGGGTGAATGAAAGCCATCAATCGTCGGAAGGAGGAGTCCTCGGCCCAGGCGCGGCGAATGTCGTCGAAGAACCAGGCCATGCCCCGCGGGCTGAGAGCCGCGTCAAAGCGCCCGAACGAATCCGGCCTGGCCGCAATACTCAGAATTACGTGATACCGGGCTGCGAGGAAATCTCCCCTCACTGCTGCCGCTACGGCAAAGTCGAATTGAGCATCCAAGACCACTTCCCGTGCCCGCTCGATGCCCCGGCGGACCAAGGACGCGGTGCGGGCGGCGATACCTGCAAGCCACTCACGGTAATCGCGCCTGAGAGCTGTGGGAGCACTTGGAGGCATCTCGTAAAAGCCGGTTTCGAGGTTTTTTCTAACCTGCGTCCGAAATCTCGCCGGTATCTTACGTAAAAGCATCCCGTCACATTCCGGATCGTGGTTGAGAAGCACCTCTACCGCTGCGCCAAAGCGGGGATTCGCGAGGCTGAGCGCGGTTTCAATTTTCATATTCCCATCGGCGGCGTGGCGAAAGAGTAGCCACAGGTCAGGGTCTGCCAGCATATGCGTGTAGCAGGGACTCAATCGTTGCGACATCCCCTCGACAAGGTTCGCTGCCGCCTCTTCAAACTCTTCAATCTTGGAGGCGTAGCAGGCAAGTCCGTAAAAATCAATAGGAGCCCAATCCAGGATCGCAGCGAACTCAAGAGTCAGGTCGTAAGCCTCGCGGGTGCGCCCTGCAAAGTGCAGACAAAGCGCGGTATTGTTCACCATTACGCTGTTGACGATTTCCGGACGAGAACGGATGAGGGCAAGACCCTCCTCCGCTTTTCGATTCTTAGCGACAAGATCCAAGTGGCTCTCAAACATCAGCAACTCGGCCTGCGCACTGGCATACGCAGGGTCATCGGATGGCACCTCTAAAAATTCCTGACGTGCCTCCGCTTCCATACCTAACTCAAGATAGGCGTTTCCGGTCTCAAAGTGATCCAACATGGCGTTCCTTGCGTTTCAGTCTCAAATTGTTAATCGATATTTTTTCCACCACTACCAAACCGATGAATTTAGCAGGATCAATTGTTGTTTCTCCATCCCACCGATAGGCGCACAGAAAGCCTTTTTTGCCCATCCCATAATCGAGGCAGGCAAGGTTGGGGCGAATCGGTGCGGGCACAGTATCTTTCAAGGCATAATGGCCAAAGAAAGTGGGAGGAGCATCCTCGGCGTAGCCCGTGGAGGGGATTTCAACCAAGGGGATTTCAGGCATCTCCGGATCATGCGGAAAAAGAGCGTCTCTTGCTGTGGCGTTCGTTAAATCAGCCCACCATTTTATTCGGATCTCAGGGCGTAAGACTCCATCGGCAGCGGGATATGTAAATCCCTTCGGGAGC